>NZ_JBHXVE010000034.1:0-78183 GCF_042672505.1 Streptomyces sp. NPDC127190 | reverse complement strand
GGACGACCCCGCGTAGATGCCGTGCCGGCCCTTCTCGGTCGAGCAACCCCCGCGGACGCGGGGACGACGTCGCGTCCACCGGCCGGATGAACGGCTACAGCGAGCAACCCCCGCGGACGCGGGGACGACTGATCGTCCCGGTCGACCTCGACCCAAGCACCCGAGCAACCCCCGCGGACGCGGGGACGACCACCCGCAGCCCGGCCCGCTCCTGCGCGCCGAGGAGCAACCCCCGCGGACGCGGGGACGACCCCAGCACCCACCGGCACCCGGCGTCCGTCGAGGAGCAACCCCCGCGGACGCGGGGACGACGGGACGCCGCGATCGGGCAGCCAAGACCTGAAGGAGCAACCCCCGCGGACGCGGGGACGACGGTCAGCCAGGCAAGGAAGGAGCGGGCGGCCTGGAGCAACCCCCGCGGACGCGGGGACGACTCCAGTCACGTGTGCAGCTCTCGCGCTCTTGGGGAGCAACCCCCGCGGACGCGGGGACGACACTTGTTGAGCTGGGGTGAAGCTACCAAGAACTGGGTTTTTCATTCACGTGGGTTCCGCTCTGATTTCTCACATCGGTGATCGACGACCTGCCGGGTGGTGTTCCGCCCAGCGGGAGGTGTGAGGAACTTCCCCGGCAGGTGGCAGACCACGCCCTTCGGGCTCGTCCCCGCGCCCGCGCGGGGGTACTCGCTCACCCCGCAGGGCAATGCAGGCTCAGCGCCCTCCGGGCTCTGGCAGCCCTCGGCCCGCAGGCTATGGCCGCCCGCCTCCAAGCCCTCGCCACCGCCCACGGCCTTCTGCTAGGGGCCGTCTGGCCGCGGCCACCTTCTTCGATGAGGACGTACCGGGGAACGCAGTCGCTGACTGATCGCAGTGGCGTCCCCCGGTCCCGCTGCCCTGATCATCCCGCCGGCGGTGCGGGGAGCAGTTGCTCTGCTTCGTAGGCCTATGGGTGTTGCCTGGCAGTCCATTGGTAGAGGATCTTCCCGTGAGCGAGTCTCTGCCGCCGTTACCGAAGCCCGAATTCTTCTTGATCACCGTCGAGACATCGCCGGAAGTACCCACCCAGATCGCTGTCCACCTCGGGAAGACCGGCATCCCAGGCCGTTTGATCGGATACGAGTACCGGCCGCTGAGCGAGCCGGTGTACTTCGCAGGGATCGGCGAACGGGGCCTGGTCGCCATCGCGATGAGCGGCTGGTCCGGACGTATCGCCGTTGACTTGTCCAGTGGTCACGTGGTGCAGGTCCCCAGTGTCGAGTCAACGCCAACCCACCACGTGAACCGCGACCTCGACTCCTTCAACCGATGCGCCGCGGCCGTGATCACACGCTTCCCGTTCTATACAGAGGGTGACGAAGAGATGTTCGAGGAGGTGGCGGAGGAACTACCCGAACTCATCTCAGGCATCGACGGGACAGCTCTCGCGGACAACGGTTTCTGGGAAACCTTCTGCGACGACGTGGCGATCGGGGACTATCCGGACTGGCATGCATGATCCGGACGAGACCATCCCCGCGGGCGCGGGGACGACTTGTACGGGTCGTTGGGATCGTAGGTGTGGTAGGAGCAACCCCCGCGGGCGCGGGGACGACGGAGCAGGGGCGTGCACAGTGAGCCCCGGAACAGAGCAACCCCCGCGGGCGCGGGGACGACAGCCTGTGGGTCCTCCTGCTCTGCTCCGGCACCGAGCAACCCCCGCGGGCGCGGGGACGACAAGGAGGGCCAGCTGCCCGGGTCGGTGTGGTCGGAGCAACCCCCGCGGGCGCGGGGACGACTCCTCCAGAGGACTCGCGAGGATCTCCGGAGCCGAGCAACCCCCGCGGGCGCGGGGACGACCGACTCCGAAGCCCGCCGCCTCCACCACCGCCGGAGCAACCCCCGCGGGCGCGGGGACGACACCAGCTCGTCTAGGAGCGGCTCGACCCGGGTGGAGCAACCCCCGCGGGCGCGGGGACGACCCCGCGGGCGGCGTCTGGGTCAACGGGACCCGGGAGCAACCCCCGCGGGCGCGGGGACGACCTGGCGACGGTGGCGTCGGAGGCGATGACGAAGGAGCAACCCCCGCGGGCGCGGGGACGACACTTGTTGAGCTGGGATGACGCTACCAAGAACTGCGTTTTTCATTCACGTAGGTTCCGCTCTGATTTCTCACATCGGTGATCGACGATTTGCCAGGTGATGTTCCGCCCAGCCAGATGTGTGAGGAGCTTCCCCAGCAGGTGGCAGACCACGTCCTGCGGGCTCGTCCCCGCGCGCCCACGCGGGGTACTCGCTCACCCCGCAGGGCAGGGTCACCATGCTGTCGCAGGCGTGGAGAGCCGCCGGTAGTTCCTGGCGGGTGCGTGTGACTGGGGCCTGCCGTGTTTGCCGTTCTGGGCTGCCAGGAATCGTGACGGTCGGGTGATCTCGGTCAGAGTGTCATGGTGATCAGGACAAGTCAGGCTCGTAGGACACGTTTTCGCTCGCGTGTTCATGAGTCTGTGTGCTGACCAGTCGTTGGAGGTGAGATCCGGCGGCGCATCAGTTCGGGGGTTTGTAGATGGGCAGTACAGGGTGGTCGCCGTCTGGCGGCAGGCTGCTGACGGCACTTACGGCCCTCGTTGTCATGTCCGCCGCCGCCCCGGCGTTGGCGAGCGCGGAGGAGCGGGGCGAGCTGCGGGTGGAGTCGTACGTTTTGCCGCTTGGTGAGGTGAATTCGCCGCTGCAGGAATTGGCGACTCCGCAGGGGCGAAGCCACTTGCAGCAGTTGGCGGGGCAAGCTGATTCTGGCGCGCGGCTGGCGCAGGAGACGAGGGGGCCGGCGGCCGCGTATGCGCCCGTGTCGCGTCGGGCCTCCGCTTACGCGTCGTCGGGCGATGATTCCAGGGGGGGCGCCGGGGGCCGGGCCGGGTGTGTCGGCACCGGAACCGGCGAGGACGATGACGTTCGACGAGTGTAAAAAGGGCTTGGGTTCCGACAACCCGTTCTTCGTGAAGTCGCGGTTCGCCGTGTGTGATGGCGCCTCGTTCGTTCAGGAGTGGCTTGTCAACGGCCGTCCCTCCGGTGCCAGCATGTTCAATCTGCGTGTCGTCGGAACCATCGCGAAGAACAGTCGCACCATCGACTATCAGTACTACTACACCGATTTTGAGGTGACCGGCAGGACCGGGGCCCTGACCATGCCCATCAGCACCAAGGGAACCACCCCGAAGACCTGGCCGTCGGGTGCCCACTTCACGCAGGGCGGGAACATGCCCGGCACCAAGACGTGGTCGCAGTTGAAGGCGCTGCGCACGTTTCACCACACGATGAACGCCAAGCCCGGCCAGGGAAGCGGACGCTCGGATGTGTTGGCTGCGGTCTACGAGCCGGCGGTCAGTTTCCAACCGCCGGCTCCCTGGCAGCTGAGCGGCGACACAGGCGGCAAGCTGTTCATGCTCGCACCTCTATGGGACGCTGCGTCCTATCTGCCGAACTCCACCGGTGGCGGAAACCCGGCGAAGAAGGGTGCGGCAAGCTTCGCCTACTACGCGTCGCTGACTTTGAGTGCGAAGCCGGGGGCGGAGGAACGTGCCGAAGCCCAGCACATCAAGACGGCGTTCACGCATCCGGAGGACACCAAGCCGTACATGTCGGCTAAGAATGTGCCCGGTCAGACTGTCAAGGCTCCGCTGCACCGGACAGTGAGCGGGAAGCGGAACGAGGACAACCGCAACGCGGCGAAGAAGCAGTGCAGGCGCTACTGGGGGGACGGGTACTCCCATGGTGGGACGCGCGATTGCGACGAATACCCGTTCGCCAGTACCTATGAAGGTGCTGCCGAACACGACTACGACCCTGAGGTGCGGAAGTTCAACTTCTCGGTGAAACCCATCGCCAAGGAAGACAACCAGGCTGGTGGGCTCATCCTGAAGAGCTTCTACAGCAAGGACCGAATCCTCGACGGCATGGACGACGGCTTCATCGTCAAGATCATCGGCTGATGCACCTCACCTCGGAAGCGGCCGGCCACTCCCGCACGTCACGGGGGCTACGAACCGGCAGGCCAGAACTGTACGAGGTAGCGTTCGACTCCTTTGATGCTTTCCTCGCTCTCGGCCAAGGCCTTGACATCAGCCCGGCCCGAGGAACTGACACGCACGCGCCATAACCCGCTCGAGTCCGCCAGCGTGACCAGGTCATCGAGCCGGCCCAGGCTCATCGACCACACCGCGACCTGGCCGCTGACCGACTCGAAGTCTGCCTCCGCCTGCTCTTCCCACGCTGCGGCGTCCTGCACAGGCGCGGGCCCGTCCCACACCTCAACCGTGAGAGAGGCAGTGTGGGTATGGCCGGCGCTCGTGATGTCCAGGCGTCCGGGATGGGTACTCAGGAAGGCGCCGAAGTTGAATTCGTCCGGGAACTCCAGCTCGAGGAGCGAATCGTCGGATTCCTGCAGTGCGAAAGCGTGGTAGCCCACGAAGACATCAACATGCTGCTCACGGACAAGCTGCGGCACGAGGCGCCCCTCTAGGGATGTAGACGACTGGCCATCGCCTGCGATCATATGGCGGGGCCACCGACCGGAACGCTGCACTGCGTGAACTGGGCGGCGGCCGGCGCCCAGGCAGCCGAATGGTGCCGACGCGGCCTGAGACCTGGCCCGGCGAAGGACCACAGGGCTGCTGCGGCAGCACTATGCGACCAGCGCCCGCTGGGCCGCCCTTACCCAGGCCGTGGAGCCGATGCTGGACGCCTTCACCACCGGCAGGACTACCACGGTCGCCGAGACTTCCACCCGCGTCATGCTGGATGTCCTCGGCTGCAGGGACAGATCTTCACCAGCAGCAGCCTGCCCTCCCCGCCGGGCCGCTCCCTCCGGCCCGCCGACCAGGCCGGCGCAACCGGGCGCCCGCGCATACCTGCGCGGGACCACGGGCAGACGCCTGACCGGCTCGGTCGAGCAACCGCCTCGGGCACGGGGACCACACCAGGTGCGGCTCGGCGTCGTTGATCGCGGGCGAGCAACCCCTGCGGGCGCGGGGACGACGAGCACTACCAATCGCACATGCGGATCGAAGAAGAGCAACCCCCGCGGGCGCGGGGACGACAATGTGTGTTAACTCAAGGGCGGCGCGATGAAGGAGCAACCCCCGCGGGCGCGGGGACGACCAGCCACATCGGCATACCCCTTCCCCTCCGGTGGAGCAACCCCCGCGGGCGCGGGGACGACGAATGGTCGGCTCCAGGAAAGGGGCCTGGTCGAGAGCAACCCCCGCGGGCGCGGGGACGACTCCGGGAGCGATCACCAGGCGCGGGCGGGGTCCGAGCAACCCCCGCGGGCGCGGGGACGACTCGACGGGCCTCCCGTCCGTCGGGCACGGCGTCGAGCAACCCCCGCGGGCGCGGGGACGACACCCAGTCGCCGTTGAGCACGGAGTGCCCGATGGAGCAACCCCCGCGGGCGCGGGGACGACACGCCCGCCCACGGGGAGCCGCCCCACTGGAGGGAGCAACCCCCGCGGGCGCGGGGACGACAATGTGGGGGAGCAGCAGGGCGCATCCGGGTCAGAGCAACCCCCGCGGGCGCGGGGACGACCGGTAGGGGCCGGTGATGGTGATCACGTACAGCGAGCAACCCCCGCGGGCGCGGGGACGACGCCATCAGCAGCGCGTGCGTGCGGTTGTACTGGGAGCAACCCCCGCAGGCGCGGGGACGACCACAGCACCAGCCATTCGCGGGCGGCTTTCGAGGAGCAACCCCCGCGGGCGCGGGGACGACCGGACGGCCCCCCTAGGTACAACGCGAATAATGGAGCAACCCCCGCGGGCGCGGGGCCGACTCGTCAA
Source organism: Streptomyces sp. NPDC127190 (assembly GCF_042672505.1). NCBI lineage: Bacteria > Bacillati > Actinomycetota > Actinomycetes > Kitasatosporales > Streptomycetaceae > Streptomyces > Streptomyces sp. NPDC127190. The sequence goes on along the minus strand of NZ_JBHXVE010000034.1, from coordinate 72,376 downwards.
CTGACGAAACCTGGGCCGTGGCCTGGGAGCAACCCCCGCGGGCGCGGGGACGACACCGCCGAGGCCGTGACCGCGACCGGCGTAACGGAGCAACCCCCGCGGGCGCGGGGACGACCAGGCCGGTGTCGATCGTCGGATAGGCGCCGTTGGAGCAACCCCCGCGGGCGCGGGGACGACGCCCGCATCGGCACCACGATGCTCTACCGCTGGGAGCAACCCCCGCGGGCGCGGGGACGATTCGGCTTCTTCCGGGCGGTGGGCCTCTTACGAGGAGCAACCCCCGCGGGCGCGGGGACGATTTCGTGCCCGCAGGGATCTCCCCCTTCCGGATCGAGCAACCCCCGCGGGCGCGGGGACGATCCACGGGAAGGCTGATCTCCAGGGCGAACCCAGGAGCAACCCCCGCGGGCGCGGGGACGATCGGCCGAGACTGGGCGGACCTTGCGGGGTCCACGAGCAACCCCCGCGGGCGCGGGGACGATACTTGTTGAGCTGGGGCGACGCTACCAAGAACTGGGTTTTTCATTCACGTGGTTTCGACTCTGATTTCTCATATCAGTGATCGATTCCCTGCCAGGTGATGCTCTGCTCAGGCAGACGTGTGCGGGAGATCCCCGGCTGGTGGCCGACCACTCCCCCGCCTTTCGGGGCCTGGGTACGACCTTGATGTCAGTGGCGGGGTTTATGGTGCCGGCACCTTGGATTGGGGGTGCCATGTATCGGGAGGCTTCGGTCGTCGAGTTGATGAAGGCGATGGGGCTGTCGCCGGAGACTGTCGAGCGGGTGTCGCGGCTGTGGGGGAAGTCGGCCGCGCGCAACGGTGGACGAACTCATCTGTTGCTGGGGCATCTGCTTGACACGGCTGCTGTGGCGGGAGTGATGTGGGACCGGTACGTGTCAGCCGGTTTCCGGCGGCGGCTGGACGAGATCAGCGGGGGCCGGGGGCGACTGTGGTTCATGTGGGTGTGCGGCATCCATGACTGTGGGAAGGCGTGCCCGGCGTTTCAGGCGATGGACGCGGCCGAGGCGGCGCCGGTGCTGGCGGCGGGGCTGAGGTGGGGGCGGTTACCGGCGGGTCGGCAGAGGCGGTGGCGTCATGATGTGGCCGGAGCCGTGCTGCTGATGCCGCGGCTGGTTGCCGAGTGGGGTGGCGAGGAGGCTGCCGGGTGGGTGTGGCCGCTGGTCGCCGGACACCATGGGACGTTTCCGTCGGCCGCTGCTCTGAGCCCGCCGCGTGGAGCGCAGGGCAGGGGTGCCGTTTGGGAGGAGGCCCAGCGGGCGGTCGTGGACGTTTTCACGCGTGCCGTGGGCTTCAACGATCTGGCGGATGCGCGGCCAGCGGGCTCTTTGCGGAAGGCCGAGCAGCTGGCGCTGTCGGGTCTGATCGTGATGGCGGACTGGGTCGCTAGCGACAGCAGTCAGTTCCCCGGCCTTGCAGATGCCGGTCTGGTCTCCTTCGCCGAGGCGCGACGGCGTGCGGTGGCGGCATGGGAGCGGCTGGGGCTTCGGGGCGGCTGGGGGGATCTGCCGTTGCCGGACAGCGCGCTGGCGCCGCTGACTCATCGGCTGGGTGTGCAGCCGCGGGCGTCGCAGCGGGAGCTGGTGGAGCGGGCGTGGTCGATGCCGGCGCCGGGGCTGCTGGTGGCTGAGGCTCCCATGGGTGAGGGGAAGACGAAGGCGGCGCTTGCGGCCGCTGAGGTTCTGGCGGCGCGGTTCGGTCTCGACGGGGTGTTTGTTGCGATGCCGACGCAGGCGACGAGCGATCCGATGTATGAGCAGGTGCTGCGGTGGGTGCGCACCTTTGACCCGGAGTTGGAGTCACAGGTTGCGCTCCTGCACGGCCGTCGGCGGTTCAACGCCTGGTGGCGGGCCATCTGGGAGGGTAAGTCGCGCCCGGACGGTGACGGGTGTGGGTGCGGGGTCGAGGGCCGCCCCGGGGTGGTGGACCTGGCCGACGACGACTTTGGTGCGATTGACGAGGACGCCGATTACGGCATGGCGTCAGCTCAGTCTTCGACAGGCCGGGCGACCGGTTTCGGGGTGGACGGTCCGGCGTATTGGTTCTTGGGGGACAAGCGCGGACTGCTCACCGCGTTCGCGGTGGGCACGGTTGATCATCTCTTGCATGCGGCGACCCGGACCCGGCACGTGATGTTGCGGTTCGCTGGGCTTGTGGGGAAGGTCGTCGTCGTGGACGAGGTTCACGCTGCGGATGTCTATATGCGGCAGTTCCTTGTCGAGGCGTTGCGCTGGCTGGGGCAGGCGGGGGTTCCTGTGGTGCTGCTTTCTGCGACGCTGCCGCCTGCTCAGCGGCAGCTGTTCGTCGACGCTTACCTGTCTGGTGTGCTCGGCACGGCGGATGTGCATCAGGATGTGCCGGAGCCAGCCGGGTACCCCTGTGTCACGGTGGCCTACGGCGTGAACGGCGGGGCGGTCGTTGAGACGTCGCGGGAGGCGGTGGGGTCCTGGCGGGAGTCGGTGCCGGTGCAGCTGGCCTGGCTGGCGGATACGGATCCTTCGGGGAAGCGGGTTGCCGCGGCTGCGCGGGAGGCCGTCGCAGGCGGAGGAGTTGCCCTGGTGGTGGTCAACCAGGTCGACCGGGCTCAGGGGATCTACCGTGATCTGTGCGAGGGCGGCTTCGACGGCGTTGTGTACCTGCTGCATGCGCGGTTGTGCGCTGCCCACCGTGCGGAGCGGACAGCGGAGTGCCTGCGTCTTATGGGGCCGGAGGCCGGCGATGGCCGGCCGGAGCGGATGGTGGTGATCGCCACCCAGCTCGCTGAGCAGTCCTTCGACGTGGACGCTGACGTACTGATCACCGACTTGGCGCCGACCGACTTGCTCCTGCAGCGCATCGGCCGACTGCACCGTCACGGTGGTACCCGTCGTCCGGCCGCCCACCGCGTGCCTCGGGTGGTGGTCACCGGTGTGGCATGTGGGGAGGACGGGACACCACGGTTCCTGCGGGCCTCGGAGCGGATCTATGGCCTGTGGTCGCTGCTGCGGGCGGCGGCCCTGGTGTCGGAGGCTGCAGGGGCTCTGACGGCTGCGGACGCGGGCGGGCCGGCGGGGGAGTGGAGCATTCCCGCTGACGTGCCGGGTCTGGTGGCGCGGGCGTACGGGGAGACCGGGATTTGTCCGGCAGGGTGGAACGAGGCCGGCGCGTGGGAGCAGTGGCAGGCGAGGGAACGGAAGCGGGAGGAGGGCGCCGGGGAGTACCTGCTGTGCCGCCGGCGGGAGTGGGCCTTTCCGACGCTGGAGGGGCTTCACTATGCCGGCAGCCGGGCCGCGTCGGAGGAGGAGCTGGATGCCGTCGTCCGGGATGGTGATCCGTCCGTCGAAGTGGTCATCGTGCGACGGGTTGCCGGCGGTTACCGGGCTGTCGACGGGACGTGGCTGGGGGTGCACGGTGAGGTGGATGACGATGAGGTGACGGACCGGCTGATGGGCGGCACTGTCCGTCTTCCTTCGCGTCTTACGGAGGCGGCCCGGGCGGAGCTGGGTCCGCTTGCGGGGTGGGCAGGCCGGCCCTGGCTGCGCTTCCGGTCGGCGCTTGTGCTGGAGGAGGACGGTACGGCGCTGCTGGGCGCGGACCGGGTGTCGTATGACGAGGTGCTGGGGCTGGTCATTGAGCGGGGTTCGAGGTGAGTCGGCTGTGGAGCCGGGCCGGGACCGCTTTCCCCCGCGTGGCGGGGACGGCTTTTGGTGCTGGGTGAAGTAGCAAGCGGGAACACCCCCGTGGAACTCGCTCCGTTTCGGGGAGGGCTCCGGCTCCACGAGCCGTGCGCAGAGTACCTGCTTCCTGGCGGGATTTTTGTGGTTTGGCAGATGTGTCGCCGAGTCGCCGGATCCGCTTGAAGTACCAAACGTTGCCTGACACGCTGTCCATGCTCAACAGAGACCAACTTCCCATGAAAAGACGGGATTTGGTCTGTTCAATGCGTCCGGGGGGACGTGGGAAGGCTCATCCATGGAGGGGGGAGCAGCCATGACCGGCGAGGGAGACCTCGTTCACGACAGATGGCTCCAAGTCGTCGTTCGTGATGACGTCCGGCAGGGCGTCGGCCTGGGGGAGGCGTTATCCGAGGCGCACGCCATTCGGCGTCTTGAGCTGCCGGTGCACACGATGCTGCCGGTGGTGCTCCGCCAGCTGCTGCTGCCGGTGATGATCGACGCCCTCGGAGCACCTCGGACCCGGCAGGAGTGGAGCGAGCGGTTTCACCGTGGCCGCTTCTCACAGGAGGAACGGGACCGCCTCGCGCACTATATGGGCCCCCGCTACGGCGACCGGTTCCATCTGTTTCACCCGGAGCGCCCGTTCGCTCAGGTCGCCGGCCTGGAAGCGTTGAACAAGGAGACGAAGACGGCCGCTCAGCTGGTGCCGTCCGTGGCGTCCGGGAACAACGTTCCCCTGTTCAGCGCGCTCAGCGAGGCCGACGAGTTGCTGCTCCCGCCGGGGGACGCGGCGCTGTGGCTGCTGCACGTGCATTGCTGGGACACCGCGTCGATCAAGACCGGGGCTGTGGGGGACCCGCAGGCGAAGAACGGGAAGACGACCGGGAACCCGACTGGGCCGCTCGGTCAGCTCGGAGTAGTCGTCCCCACCGGCGAGACGCTGTACGAGACGCTGCTGCTGAATACACCCATCCTGTACGACGGGCTGGAGCCGGGGGACCGGCCGCAGTGGGCGTGGAACGAGCGCCCGGCCGGCCTGGGCTGCAAGTCGCCGGCCGAGGCTGTCTGGTCCGAGCGCCCGGCGACCGGTCTGCTGGACCTGCTCACCTTCCAGGCCCGCCGGATCCGGCTGATCGCCTGGGAGACGGAGCAGGGGCTGCGGGTTCACCGGGCCATCGTGTCGGCCGGCGACCGGCTGGCGCAGACGCCCGAGGACGAGCCGCACACAGCGTGGCAGCACACCGCCAAGCCGAAGAAGGGACAGCCCCACCGGCGGCCCCGCCGGCACACCTCGGGCCGCGCCGCCTGGCAGGGGCTGGGAACGCTCCTGGCGATGACGCTGCCCGTGCAGGGCGACGGTCCCTACACCTCGAAGCTGCTGCGCCAGATCGGAGACCTGCAGCACGCCGGGGTGCTGTCCGGGCAGTATCCGCTGGGGCTGGAGACGTCGGGTCTGGAGTACGGCACGCAGTCCGCCGTGGTGGAGAACGCCCTCGGCGACGACCTGCCCCTGCCTGTGAAGGCCCTGCTCGCTCAGGACGACGGGCTGCGTGAAGCCCTGCTGGACTGCGTGGCGCAGGCGGACCAGGCCGCCCGGGCCCTGGACGGTCTCAACAACGACCTGCGGCGTGCCGCCGGCGGCGATCCGCTGCCTCGTGACAAGGGCAGCAGGCCGTCCGCGCAGTTCTTGCACAGCCTTGATGGAACCATGCGCCGCCTGCTCGCCGGCCTGCGGACCGTCGGCGAGGACGACGAGGAACTGCTGGAGCGTGCACTGCTGGCCTGGGAGCAGTGCGTGCTGATCGCCGCCGACCGGGAGGCAGACCTCCTGATGGCGGCAGCCCCGCCGCGGGCGGTGGTGGGCCGCACGGTGAAGAACGGCGACAAGGAGTTCGTCTACCGCAGCGGCAAGGCTCTCGGCGTCTTCCGGGCCAGGCTCGCCGACATCCTGCCGCGGGCCTGCGAGGAACGCCGCGTTCAGCGCGAGGAGGCGGCCGCAGCATGACAACCACCAGCAGCTCCGGCGGCATCCGCCCCTCGGCGGGCCGGACCCGGCTGTTCTTCTGGGAGGAGGCGGCCCGGGACTGGCAGTCGGCGCGCGCTCAGGGGCGGCGACCGGAATTCCCCGAGTACGTCGCACGCAACCTGCGCATCCTGCGCGAGGCCGTCAACCGGGAGGCCGGCACCGATCCTTCCCTGCGGTCCGTGCATCGCGTCCCCCTGCTGGACGACGGCTGCGACCGCCTTCCTAGCCGCTACGTCGCAGAGCACCACACGCTCACCCTGTTCGGGCTGCACCAGCATGCCGTGTCCGAGCCCGTCCACCAGCCGGATGTCGGTCTGGGAACCGCCTGCCTGATGCTGCGCCGCAGCCAGGCGCTGACGCAGGCCTCCGTGGAGCGGCGGCTGATCGCGGCCGCGACCGCTCAGGACCTCCACGAGCTGGTGCAGCACCTTCAGCGGCTCGTGCCGCTCCTGCGGCAGGCGGGCATCGGCCTGGACTACACCCGCCTGTTTCGCGAGCTGACCGCATGGGAGGGACCGGGCCGCAATCGGGTGCTGCGGTCCTGGGGCCTGCAGTACACCGATCCCGGCACACTGGCCCCCGAAGACGAGGAAAATGCCGGGCCGGAGCGGGCGCCGTACTGGGTGACGTTCGACCCCGCCAGCGCGCAGGCGGGAGCGGAACTGGCCGCGCTGCGCTCGGGCACCGGCCGCGAGCCGGGCACGGTCGCTGCCATGTGGCCGTTCCACCGCACCCGCATGGCATCAAAGTGGCGGAACAAGGGATCCCTCACCCGGGACCTGGTGGCCGAGCACACCGCGCTCACCCTCTTCGCCCGCCACCAGCACACTCACGACCGGCGGATGCACCTCACGGGCCACAGCCCGGGCACCGCCGCTGGCCTCCTCGCCCGCAAGGCTGCCGCGAACAGCGAAGGCAAGGCCGCCACCGCCGCGCTGGAGCGACGCTTGGGCCTTCTGCTCACCTCCGCCGACGCCGACGAACTCGCCATGCATCTGCGGTCCTTCGTCCCGCTGCTGAACCAGGCCGCAGTCGGACTCGACTACGACCTGCTCCGCACCGCTGTGCGGACCTGGGACGACCCCCGCCGCCCGGATGCCGCCTCCGGCTTCCGGCAGCGGTGGGACCGCGACTTCCACATCGCCGCCTCCTCCTGACGCCACGCGGGCGAGCCGGCCGTTACCGGCCCCAAAGGCTTTCGGGCCGGCGCCACCCCGCCACGTCAACCCGTCCTCCTGCGCGCCCGCTCGCGCGGCGCCCCCTGCCTTCAAGGAGTCATGCCATGAGCCAGCCCACCCTCTTCGTCGAGGTCCACATCCTGCAGAGCCTGCCGCCGTCCAACGTGAACCGGGACGACTCCGGCACCCCGAAGCAGGCGGTCTACGGCGGTGCCCGCCGCGCCCGCGTTTCCTCGCAGGCGTGGAAGCGGGCCACCCGCACCGAATACGCCAAGCACGTGCCGGAAACGGACCGGGCCACCCGCACCAAGCGGATCGCCGCCCTGCTCGCCCAGCGTCTCGCCCTCCCCGCGGCCGAGGGTGGCGCCGGCCTCACCGGCGAGCAGGCCGACCGCCTGGCCGCCGCCCTGCTGGAGCCGCTCGGCATCACCAAGTCCGCCAAGCAGGCCGACCAGTCCGCCTACCTGCTGTTCTTCGGCAAGAAGCAGCTCGACGCCCTGGTGAAGCTGCTTGACGGCCGCGCTGCCGAGCTCGCCGTCCTGCCCGACGACGATCTGAAGAACGCGGTGAAGAACCTCGCCGTCGTCCAGACCCTGTCCACCGGGCACCCGGCCGAGGTCGCCCTGTTCGGCCGTATGGTCGCCGATCTGCCCGCCCTGAACGTGGACGCCTCCGTCCAGGTCGCGCACGCCCTGTCCACTCACGCCGTGCGCACCGAGTTCGACTACTACACCGCCGTCGACGACGAGAACCACGACGACCACGGCGCCGGCATGATCGGCACCGTCGAGTTCAACTCCTCCACCCTGTACCGCTACGCCGTCCTCGGCGTGCACCAGCTGCGGGAGAACCTCACCGACGCCGAGGAGACCCGACAGGCCGCGGTCCGGTTCGTCGATGCGTTCACCCGGTCCATGCCGACCGGACACCAGAACTCCTTCGCCCACCGCACCCTGCCCCACCTGGTGCTGCTGACCGTCCGCGCCGGCCAGCCCGTGAACCTCGTCTCCGCCTACGAAGAGCCCGTCACCGGCGTCACCGGCCTGGCCTCGGAATCCGTCGTGCGGCTCGCCGACGAACTCCAGGCGGTCGGCGAGACCTGGGGCGACAAGCCGCTTCGGACCTTGGCCACCTACACCGCCGAAGGCGACAAAATCACCGAGGCCTTCGGCCCCTCCCTGTCCTTCCCCTCCCTGCTCGACTCCGTCGACGCCCTGCTCGGGCAGTGGCTCGCTGACGGCGAGATCGCCCCCGCCCAGAGCGCGGAGGCCGGCGCCCGATGACCGGCACCGACCACGCCGTGCTCGTACTGCGGCTGGCCGCCCCGCTCCAGTCCTGGGGCGGCCCCTCCCGCTACAACCGGCGCGAAACGCGTCCCCAGCCCACCAAGTCCGGCATCCTCGGCCTGCTGTCCGCCGCCGAGGGCCGCGACCGTGAGGCCCCCCTCACCGACCTGGTCGGCCTGCAACTCGGCGTCCGGGTGGACCAGCCCGGCACCCTGCTGCGGGACTACCACACCTACAGCGACTACCGCGGGCTGCCGCTGCTGTCGGCCAAGACCAACGCCAAGGGACAGCAGACCCGGACCACCCCGCCCAAGTACACCGGCGTCACCCAGCGTTTCTACCTCCAGGACGCCGTCTTCGTCGCTGCCCTCCGCGGCCCGAAAGCCCTGATGGAAGGCCTGGAAGAAGCCGTCCGCCACCCCGTTTTCCCGCTCTGCCTCGGCCGCCGCTCCTGCCCGCCGACCGGACCCGTCAGCCTCGGACTCCACGCCGACACCGGGCTGGAGGAAGCCCTGAAGGACGTGCCATGGCAGGCAGGCGCCCACCGCCGCCGGCAGGCCCGCAGCGCCACCGTGTCCCTGGAGGCCACCATCGAGGACCCGGCCGGTGACCAGCCCGCCGTCGACGTCCCCGACACCTACGACCTCAAGACCGGAACCCGGTTCGGCCGGCGCGCCGTCCGTCACCTCTGGGTCACCGTCTCCACCGGCCGCACCCAGCCGGCCCGCCCCCCAGCGGACACCGGCACCACCGGACACTCCGACCACGACCCGTTCGCCCTCCTGGGCTGGTGACCACATGCCCTACCTGTCGAAGATCGCCCTCAACCCGCGCCGCCGCGCCGCCGTGGCCCTGCTTTCCAGCCCGCACCGCCTGCACGCCGCCGTCCTGTCCGGACTGGCCGTGCAGCCGGTCACCGAGCGCGTCCTGTGGCGCCTGGACAGCAACACCCCGCACCGGGCCGAACTCCTCGTCCTCACCGACAGCCGTCCCTCCTGGTCCCACCTCGTCGACGACGCAGGCTGGCCCGGAGCTGACGGAGGCGCCCCGCTCATCGCCGACTACACACCCCTGCTGGAACGCATCGCCCGCGGCCGCGAGTTCGGCTTCCGCCTCACCGCCAACCCCGTCCAGAACGTCCCCCGGCCCAGCCGGCCGACCGACCAGCAGGCCGCTCGCCTGAAGGAAGACGCCGACAGCGGCAGCCGGCACCGAGGCTTCCGCGTCGCCCACCGCACCGCCGCCCAGCAACTCCAATGGCTCCTCACGCGATGCGAACGCCACGGCTTCAGCATTCCCGACGCCACCGCCGCACCCCCTGCCCCCGGCCTGCAGACAGACGGCGAAGACCTGTCCACCGGGCCCGCGGTGACCATCGTCAACCGCGACATCCTCCGCTTCCGCAAGCGCCCCGACGGCCCCCACGTCACCCTGTCCACGGCCACCTTCGAAGGACGTCTGCGCGTCACCGACCCCGACGCACTGCGCGCCAGCCTCCTCGGCGGCATCGGCCCCGCCAAGAGCTACGGACAAGGCCTGCTCACCCTCGCGCCGCTCCACGCCACCAAGGCGGACCATGGCTGAACCCTGGTGGCGGACCGGACCGCAAGACATCCACCGGCTCGAGGACCGCGTCACCAGCCTCTACGCCGAGCGCTGCCACATCGACCGGGACGACAACGCCATCGTCCTGGTCAACAAGGCACGCACCGTCCACGTTCCGGCTGCCTGGCTCGCTGTCCTCCTCATCGGACCCGGCAGCCGCATCACCCACCCCGCCGTCACCCTGCTCGCCGACTCCGGCACCGCCGTGTGCTGGGTCGGCGAGCAGGGCGTACGCCTCTACGCCACCGGCACCAGCACCGCGCGCGGCTCCCAGCTCCAGCTCCGCCAGGCCTGGCTGGTCACCCGGCCCAAGGAACGCGTCGCCGTCGCCCGCCGCATGTATGACATGCGCTTCCCCGGCGAGGACACCACCGGCCTGACCCTCCAGCAGCTCCGCGGCCGCGAGGGCACCCGCATCCGCCGGCTCTACACCCAGCACGCCGAACGGACCGGGGTACCTTGGACCAAACGCGACTACAAGCCCGGCGATGCCTTCGCCGCCGGCGACGACGTCAACCGGCTCCTGTCCGCCGCCAACTCGGCCCTCTACGGCATCTGCCACGCAGCCGTCACCGGACTGGGCGCCAGCCCTGCTCTCGGCTTCGTCCACACAGGCAACGCCCTCTCCTTCGTTCTGGACATCGCCGACCTCTACAAGGCCGAGTTCACCATCCCCCTCGCCTTCGACCTCGCCGCGCAAGGCCTCACCTCGGAACGCGACGCACGTACGGCCCTGCGGGACGCCGCCGTGCAGGGCAAACTCCTGCCCCGCATCGTCGCCGACATCAAACAGCTTCTCGTCCCCGACGGCGGCGACCTGCCGGACGAGGATCTCGGCGCCCTCTGGGACGACGGCGACACCGTCGTCAGCGGCGGCCGCAATTGGAGCGCCACACACCACCTCGACGTCATCCCCGAACCCACCGACCCCACCCCCGCCGGAACGGCCCCGTGAGCGCCGGGACGACCGTGGTCGTACTCATCGCGGCCCCACCCGGGCTCCGCGGACACCTCACCCGCTGGTTCGTCGAAGTAGCCGCCGGTGTGTACGTAGGCAGCCCCAACCCCCGGATCCGTGACCGCCTCTGGAACCTCCTCTCCGAACGCATCCACGACGGCCAGGCCGTCATGATCGAACCAGCGGCCACCGAACAGGGCTAGTCCGCCCGCACCGCCGGCCGCGACCGCTGGACCCCCGTCGACTTTGACGGCCTAACCCTCATCGCCCGTCCACGCCAGAACGGACAGCCCTGGCGGCCCTCGAACGAGGTGAATCAAAACGACATGATCACCTGACAACACCGCAGGTCACGAAGTGTCGTCCCCGCGCCCGCGGGGGTAGCTCGTGCTGGTTGAGCAACGGGACCTGGGCGAGGACGTCGTCCCCGCGCCCGCGGGGGTAGCTCCCTCTCCGTCGTCTGCACCGGCAACTCTGTCGAGTCGTCCCCGCGCCCGCGGGGGTAGCTCCGGGCCCATCGTCGCCTCACCGAGGGAGCCGCCGTCGTCCCCGCGCCCGCGGGGGTAGCTCTTCTGACCCGCCTGCCGGGACTGTCGCTTTGCCGTCGTCCCCGCGCCCGCGGGGGTAGCTCCTCCCATAGCGTCAGTTTCCGTACCGGTCCGCGGTCGTCCCCGCGCCCGCGGGGGTAGCTCCCGGCTTCGCAAGAGCTGACCGCACGGCGGGAGGTCGTCCCCGCGCCCGCGGGGGTAGCTCGCGCCTTGCGTCGTCTCTGACCACGCTCGGCACGTCGTCCCCGCGCCCGCGGGGGTAGCTCTCCTGTCCTCCAGAGCCGTCGAAGACCGCGCCAGTCGTCCCCGCGCCCGCGGGGGTAGCTCCCCCTGGGACGTGTGCGACCCCTGGGAGGCCGAGTCGTCCCCGCGCCCGCGGGGGTAGCTCTCTCCGAGTACCCGGGGGTATCGCGCATGGTCGGTCGTCCCCGCGCCCGCGGGGGTAGCTCCCCGTTCCGGTTCTGAGAGGGGGCCCCGCGATGGTCGTCCCCGCGCCCGCGGGGGTAGCTCCCCGGGCGTCGTCCGGCTGCGCGACGGCCAGGAGTCGTCCCCGCGCCCGCGGGGGTAGCTCCTCCTCACGGACGGAGTGATGGGGGCGCGGGTCGTCGTCCCCGCGCCCGCGGGGGTAGCTCCTCGTAGACGCGGACTGCGAGGTCTTCGTCGACGTCGTCCCCGCGCCCGCGGGGGTAGCTCCGCCTGCACCGCACTCCACACGAACAGTAGGAGGTCGTCCCCGCGCCCGCGGGGGTAGCTCACACGGCCGAGCCGTTCGACTTTGAAACTCGGAGTCGTCCCCGCGCCCGCGGGGGTAGCTCCGCCCGCACCGTGGACTACCTGCTCGACAGCATGTCGTCCCCGCGCCCGCGGGGGTAGCTCTTTCTGGGGGGTCTCCGCTGCGCTCCAACCCCCGTCGTCCCCGCGCCCGCGGGGGTAGCTCCGAGCGGCCGGCCGAGAGGTAACGCGTGCACCTGTCGTCCCCGCGCCCGCGGGGGTAGCTCCCACGCGAGCACGGCCACCAGGGCGACGGCCGTGTCGTCCCCGCGCCCGCGGGGGTAGCTCGCAGGGCTGGCCCCTCAACCCGCAGGGCCGCACGTCGTCCCCGCGCCCGCGGGGGTAGCTCCACTGTCGCCTCCGGTGTGCTCGGCGTTCGGGGGTCGTCCCCGCGCCCGCGGGGGTAGCTTCTTGTCCAGCATCGGTGACAGCGCCATCCGCAAGTCGTCCCCGCGCCCGCGGGGGTAGCTCCCTGATCCCGGGCGCGAACACGGCCCTGGCCGCGTCGTCCCCGCGCCCGCGGGGGTAGCTCCCTTGAGGGCCGGTACGCGCCGGCCGGGCTAGCGTCGTCCCCGCGCCCGCGGGGGTAGCTCTGCGGAGGCGACGCCGGGGGCGAGGATGGTGGCGTCGTCCCCGCGCCCGCGGGGGTAGCTCCACCGCGCCCAGCGGCACCTCCGTGATCCGCGCGTCGTCCCCGCGCCCGCGGGGGTAGCTCCCTGACGCCGGGCGACGACCGCCCCACCAACGAGTTGTCCCCGCGCCCGCGGGGGTAGCTCGCCGAATACGCCCGCGAGATCGGCTCCTTCATCGTCGTCCCCGCGCCCGCGGGGGTAGCTCCGTCACAGGGCTGTCCGGCGCAAGGATTCCGGCGTCGTCCCCGCGCCCGCGGGGGTAGCTCCGACCAGGGCATGACCGTGGCGTGGGACCTGGAGTCGTCCCCGCGCCCGCGGGGGTAGCTCCCGCCTCGACCGCATGGAACGCGCCGTCCTCTTGTCGTCCCCGCGCCCGCGGGGGTAGCTCATCCCCGCCCGGTTCCGTGACCGCCTCCCCGACGTCGTCCCCGCGCCCGCGGGGGTAGCTCCGGCAGCGGCTTCGCCCTGGAGGTCAGCCTCCCGTCGTCCCCGCCCGCGGGGGTAGCTCCGCGCAGGCGGCTTTGGCCTGCCAGTTGGTGTCGTCGTCCCCGCGCCCGCGGGGGTAGCTCCGACAACGGATCCGTGCCCGGGTCGATGCCGACGTCGTCCCCGCGCCCGCGGGGGTAGCTCTTTACCTCGGGAGGCGTCTCTCGTCCCACGCGCGTCGTCCCCGGCGCCCGTAGGGGTAGCTCCCGGTCGCGGGCCAGTAGCTCGGCCTCAGCGGTAGAGCGGGAGGCGGGCAGGGGAGCATGTAGCCAGTTGTCACTTGTCTGTGAGGGGTCGTCATGGGGTTTGTTCGCCGCGCGGTGCCGCCGGTGTTGTTGTCGTGTCTGCTGCTGGTCGGCTGTTCGCATGTCTCGTCTTCCGGAACGGGGGTCTCGGCGAAGGGCGGAGCGCCGGCTGCTGGAGCGCCAGCGACTGCTGTGTCGGCGGGGGCAGCGAAGATCCCGGTGGGGGCGGGGCCGCAGACGACGTACACGGTGCAGCGGCAACCGCCCGCGGGTAGCTGTCGCTACCGCTACGAGAAGGGCGAGCCCCTGGAGGATCCTGCGTGTACGCCTGGTGCGGTGTCGCCTGCGGTGACGCAGGCGAATCTGGCGTCGACGATCTGCCGTAAGGGCGGTTACACGAAGAACATCCGGCCGCCGGAGTCGGTGACGCGGCAGGAGAAGAGGGCGAACGCCGTCTCCTACGGCTACTCCGGCCGTCTCGGGGACGCCGAGTACGACCACTTGATCAGCCTTCAGCTCGGTGGGGATCCGAATGACGCCCGGAATCTGTGGGTGGAGCCGGCCGACCCGGGCCACCGGTCTGGCTCTGGGGTCAACAACAAGAAGGACCCGGTGGAGACGAAGCTGCACACCGCGGTCTGCTCGGGGAAGGTCACGCTCCAGGCGGCACAGCAGGCCATCATCACCGACTGGACGACCGCGCTGAAGCGCCTCGCCCTGACCTGAGGTGTACAGCCGGCTCCTGCTGCTCGTTCGCCGCTCCGCCTCCGTCCTGCTGGGCCGGGCCGGGCCACCGCGGGCGACGCCTGCGACCGTCCGGGGCATGTCCGACTGCGGCCGCCGCCATCAAGTCGTTGGCGATGAACTGGTGGCCGTTGGTGATCCCGAGATAGGCGACCCCGGGCAGGAAGAGCGCGGCCGGCACCCCGAAGCCCAACACCTCACCGCGGTCTCGAACCTTCGCCACGCTCTCCCCCTGCTGCTGTCGACGTCGTCGTGGGCACCGTACCGGCCGCGCCCACCCAGATCCGCCGATCAGCGGGAGCGTCCGGGAGCTCGCGGCGGGCGAGTTTGTCGGGGGTGGGCACGTGCCGGGTGACGTACGGCTGGCCGCTGAAGTCGACGGTGATCGTGTGCCGCAGCACGTCGTCGTCGGCGTCGTAGACGACGTGCTCGATCTCCAGGCACACCCGGTCGGAACGACTGGATGTCCACAGCCCAGACCCTCCGGCTTCCTGTCCGCAGATCCGCTGGATGCCTTGCTGGGCCGCACCCGAGCACACGTCCTGCGAGCCATAGCCGACAGCCCATGCACGACGAGCGAACTCGCCACCCGGGCCGCAGCACCGCTGTCGACGGTCAGCCGACACGCCTCCATCCTCCGCGACGCCGGGCTCATCACCAGCCACCGCGACCGCAACACGGTGCTGCATACCATCACGCCTCTTGGCATCTCCCATTGCCAAGGGCACACCCTGGCCTGACCGGGGCGTGAAGGAGATACGGAGCTACCTGACACATAGTCGCTCCGTCATGCCATCCGACTTACCGTTGGGGACGTGTGTGGGGGTGGTCACAGTGAAGATTGGACTCTTCAAGCGCGCGAGGCCCAGAAGCAGCTACTGGGATCGGGGCGAGCGGCCACTCCGTCCCTGGAAGCGCCTGCTGATCGGCCTCGTGGCAGCAGGCGGAGTCGCGCTCTGTGCGCAGGCTATGGTGAAGCCGTACCAGCAGGAGTGGGCCTACCAGAAGGCGTCTGACTGTGAAGCCAGGCGTGATTCCGGTCAACAAGACCTCTGTATCGGTTGGGAGCGGGTGACCGTCGTCGGCCGTCGCACCGACGAGCGGTGCTCCGGAGGCGGCGTGGATGCCAACGGTCAACCGGAAACGCAATCCTGTCGGACTGACTACTACGTTGGTGTCCAACGCCCGTCTGGCGTTGAGTGGCTGGACACTACGGAAGGCATCTACGACTCCGCGCACTCGGGCGATAGCGCCACTCTTCGAACTTTCCAGGGAAGAGCGGTCGAGTTGAGTCTCAAGGGACACTCCTCGAACCCTTCACCGTTCCTTGAGAAGCTAATTCCACTCCTCATGGGCGCATGGGTCCTCCTCGGTGTTCTGGTGTGGACGGCCGCCAGCGGCATCCCATGGGCGCTCTTCGGATACGCCGTCAGTTCGGTACTGACTTCGCTCCCGGCGGCGGTGGCAATTTCCGCCGTACTGTTCGGTGGCCCCGTGGCCGCTGTCGTCGTCACGGTGCTGGTCGTTGCCGGTTTGCTGCTTACGCTGATGGTGGTCAAGCGCCGTCGGGCCGCCTGGTAACCGAGAACGGGCCCGAGGACAACGGGTCGATGCTGCGGGCGTTCGTGGAAGTCGACCGGGCCACCATGGGCCCCGAACCCCTCGCTGCCAAGCTGACCTCGTAGGAGCGCCTCCACTCGCAAAGGTCGCCGTCGGCACCGGCACCTCGGCTACCACCGTCAAAAACATGCTCAACAAGCATCACGAGGCATCGGTAGCCCTCGCCGAGGCGCTGGCACTGCTTCGGTGATCGGGGTCTCGGCGGGCCAGGTAGTCCTGCAGCTCCCGATGCCGGAACTGATAAGCCATCCCAGACACGCGGACGAGCCCGGCCCCGTAGGCCCAGTCGAGGAAGCGGCCGAGCCTCCAGGGCAGACGCCCGCGCGTGCAGATCAGCGTCGCACCGCCCGTGCCCATGCGCTACCGCACCCTGGGCGCTACGGGAGAATGGAGCCCCGCGCAACTGACCGACCAGGCCCCCGTCAACCAGCAGGGCGGGCGCCGGGCCCCGGCCGCGCTGCTCGCCCCTCTTCTCCATCTCCTTGACCTTCGCCTTCAGCAGGGCGCGGGCCTCCTCCGCGATGTCGTCGCGCAGCTGCAGCTTGAGCTCGCGGCGGGCGGTGACGACGACACCGGACAGGCGGCGGTCGATGGTGGAGGGAGCGGTGAGCTTCCCTGGCTCGCGTCCGGGCTTCGGGGGCCGGGCGGGCTGGTGCCAGCACCACTCCACGAACGCCACCAGGGTGCCGGTGCGGACGGCGGCCGGGGGCAGATCCTCCTCGGCGCAGAACCGGAGCCATGCATTCCAGTCGGCGGCGTAGCCGGTGCGGGTGCGCTCGGGGCGGTTGTTCTCGACGTGGGCGGTCGCCTCGTGGTCGAGCCGGGTGAGCCGGTCCTCGGTCGCCGGGTCGAACCGTGCGGGCGCCCGGGTGGCCGGCGGGCGCGGGGGGCCGCTCGTCGTGACTGAGAGGTCCGCAGTTGTCATCTCTCTCCCCGAGTACCCGTCACGCCCGTTTTTCCGTAGCAGAGTTTGTGTCGTATGGATCCCCGATACGGCTTATCGGGGATCCGTGAGTGGCCGGGGGCGTCACCGTGCCCTCGTACGGTTCGCGGCGGATGCGACAGGGGAGGCAGCAGGAGTCCGCCGGGCGGTCCGGCGGAGGAGGGGAGGCCACGGCGTGGCAGACATGACCACCTACGGGTACCAGGCGGAGCGCAACGCGGACCGGGCGGCCGGCCGGCAGGGAGACGAAGACAGGACCGACGCGATCGGGGAGGGCCTGGCGGCCGTCGCCTATGCCCTGCTGGAGGTCGCCGCGGCGATCCGCGAGAACACCGAGGCCCAGCAGTAGCCGCTCGGGCACCGCGTGCACGGCCAGGCGACGTGGCCGTGCACGCGGGTCAGCCTGCTGAGTCGGTCTGGCTGCCGGGCGCAAGCGTCCGCCGGCCGGGCCGGGAGGTCACGGGGTGGGCCCCGAGCACACCGCGGGCGCGCAGCTCGTCCAGGTCGGGCAGGCGGACGCCAATGGAAGCCGACCTCGTGGTCGCGAAGGCGCGGAGCACCCGGCCCGCCATCGCGGCCGACGTCGCCTTCCAGCCCCACTACACGCGCTTCACCGACCTCGCGACCACATGAGCCCGCCGCGGCCCACGTGCGGCGCAGCGGCCCGATCGCGTTGGCCAGGCTCGTCGGCCTGCTCCTGGAAGGCATCACCCATACCGCCCACGGTTACGACGGACGAGTGCCGTCGGTCGGCCTGCGGCGCGCCGTCGAGCAGGGTTGGAAGGTCCGCACCCCTCCATTCACTCTGCCCCGGGCAGAACTCGAAGCACTGTGCGACGGGACGGCTTGAGGCGAGCGGAGAGGCGATCTGGTTGGTGTACTCGGCTGGTGACAGGATGTGTTGGCGGGAGGGGATGGGGGAGTTTGTGCGCACGGACAGGCGACGGATTCAGACGGCGGTGCTCGGCGGGGCGGACTCGGATGAGCCGTTGATGTTGCCGATGGAAGCCATCGAGCTGGATGCATTCCGCCGTGTCCACGAGGACGACACCTTCTGGTGCGGGACTTTGCTCGGCGGCTGCGGCGGGCAGTTGACCACGAAGCTGTACACGGACCGGGCCTGTCATTTCGCCCATCACCCGGATCCGGACGGCCTGCCGCACGTGTGCGGTCGTCGCTCCCGCGGCGTGGACAGCGCGGACCACCTCTATGTGCGGTCGGCGGCCGCGGCCTGGCTCGCCGGCCGCGGGGAGCAGGCGACCTTCGAGTACACCCGCACCGAAGGGGCGCCGATCGGGTCCGTCGTGGATGTGCGCTGGCGGCATGGCGCTCTGCGGGTGCATCTGGACCACGCAGTGACGCCGGTGTGGGACGACGGTGCCGAGCCAGTCCTCGGGACGATGGTGCCGGTCGACCGCGACACACTGATCCGCCGCTGGTACGTGCACCGGATCCGCCTGAACAGCGTGGGCACCGCGCGCCACGTGCAGATCGGGACCGAGGCGTTCGCCCGGCCGATCGAATGGTTCGCTCTGGACGAGTGTGAGATGACGGAGCGCGGGTTGTCGACGCCGGCGGTTGCGAAGATCGTTCAGGCTCGCACCGCGCCGCGTCCATCGCTGTGGTCGCCCGGCAAGGCGAGGAAGGTGCCGGAGCCAGAGGCACGCGCCCAGGCCCTGCTGCGCCGACTGGTGTACGCACGTCGGATCGAGTCCGTTCCCGTGGTCAAGCAGGTGTGCACGGACATCGAGAATCTGACCAGTGTGGGCGAGAAGCTCCAGGAGCAGCTCGAGGCTGCCGTTCGCCACGCGAGGATCTGGCTGGTCGAGCAAGACGAGGGGCGCCGCAAGCTGTTCGCCAACCTGACCAGGGCGGTGGAGGAGCAGAAGCCTGGGCGGGTGCGCAGGCTTCTGCTGCGCGTCAATGCGAGGGCAGCTGAGGATCGTACGGACACCGAATCGGCCGTCTACGAGCGGGCGATCAGGTACTTCGAGAGCCTGGACGACCTCACGCGGGATGCGGTCGAAGCGGAAGCTGACACGGAGAAGGAAGCACGCAAGGCCGCGGGTCGCGTCCGCACCGCTCTCCAACGCCTTCGCGGCTACGACGCCTACACGTTTGATCTGCGCCCTCAGGTCGAGGAGCTTTTGGAGTCCGCGGCCTCGGCTGGAGACCTGCTGACCCGTGGCGAAGCGCGGCGTGTAGAGGTCTGGAAGAAGCGGGCGGCACGAGGACTGCAGGCGCAGTTTCACGTCGCGCGGCGGTACTGGATCCAGCGGAGCTGTCCGCGCTGCAACGCGGAGCAAGGCAAGGACTGCGTGCTGGTCGAGGGACCCAACAGCGGGAAGCCACGTAAGAACGGCCACAACGAGCGGCTACAGCTGATCCTGGACGAGCGGAAAGCCGCACAGAAGAAGGCCCGGCAAGAAGTCGAGGCTCCTGCCGGGCCGACGCAGCCGGCACCGGACACGCCCGAGCATGAAGCCAGCCCCACACGTCCGCTCGAGGAGCGGCCGCAGCAGTCCGGCCGGAAGGGCCGGGCGCGTGAGGCGAGGATGAACGCCGTGGCCCCCCGGCTGCACCACCAGGTGCCACGCGGCGACTGGTACCGGATGGGGTGCCCGCGATGCCACGCCGGCCCCGGCACGCTGTGCGAGAACGACGATCGCGTCGGCCCCAGCGCGAAGCGACAGCTTCCCCACGACGAACGCCTACACCGCGTCCTGCAGAGCGAGGACCGTATTGACGCCGACGAGGAGCAGAAGGGCGCCCCCGACGAACGCCAGCACCAGGCTCCGCCGCCTGCCCGGGCTGAACCCCGGCCTCCTCGGCAGCGCAGGAGGGAGCGGGAACCGCAGGAGACCGCGGGTTCGGCAGCGCGGACCTGGCACGCGACCGATGTCACCTGCCCGACGTGCCGGGCCCGCCCGAACTCCCCCTGCACGCCCCACGGCACGCACCAGGAGCGGGCGGAGTGGGCGAGGGAGTTCACCCGCAAACTGTGGGGCTGAGCCACCCGCCGCCACGGGGAACGCGGTGCTGGGCCGTTTCCAGTGGAAACGGCCCGTGCGACCGTCCGGCGCATGTACGTCTCCGGCCGCCGCCATCAAGGCCACCAGACACCAAACCAACAGGAAATCCATGAAGGAGGAGGCCATGGCTGAGCAGACGTCGGCCGAGGTGATGGAGGCGCTGCGGCGCGTGGCCGTGGAGGAGCAGGAGGCTGTGGGCCGGTACGCGGAGGAGATGGCTCGGCTGGCCGAAGAGGAGGAGTAGGACCGCCTCGGAGCCGGTCCAGCAGGCCCGTGCCTGGGGACCGGTCTGGTGCTTGCGCGGCATTGGGCGCTGGGAGGTGGGTCGTGTGGCCGTCTCGACCGAGGGGGCTTGGCCGAAAAGGGTGGCCCATCTCGACCGGCACGCTCGTGGGCATGGGAGAAGATCCATACAGAGGCGGGGGTCTGCGGTCCGGGGAGGGAAGCCGTGGCGAAGCAGCAGAAGAAGAGGCGGGGCGTGCGCATCCCGTGGGTGCGGGACAGCCGGGGGGAGCGGTTCGACCCGTCCGCTATCGATGTCCAGCCTCATCCGCCCTACGTGGTCCCGCTCTACTGCGACGGGTGCGGGAGCCGGGTCTCGGCCCGGCATGGAAACGCCGACGACCCCGACTCCCGCTCCTCCCACTACTTCAAGCTTGAAGACCACAAGGCGGACTGCACGTACGACCTCGTCCAGCGCGGCAAGCACCTGGTGGAGACGTCGAAGAGCACGGTGGTGCGCAAGCTTGGGCAGTGGCGTCTGCTCTGCCCACCCCTTCAGCACACCGGCGCCGGCACGCGCGCCCCGGGTCCACCTGGTCGCGCCCGGCCTGCCGCCCCGGGAGGCGGCGGGAAACCGGTCACCAGCGAGAAGTCCGGGCCGGCGATCGCGTCCGCGCGGCGGATCGTGCAGCTGCTGAACGACTTCGAGAACGACCCCGATGTCGTGGCCGAGTTCGCGGCCACCGCCCCTAACGGCCGGGGCAACATCCCCTGGGAAGCGTTCTGCTACTCGCGTACCACCGCCGACCAGCTCGCCCAGGCCTTGCTGAAGAAGAACGACGCCGCCCACGGGATCCCGCACGCCGTGTGGGGTCCGGCCAGCATGGTCGACGCGGTGGCTGGCAAGGCGGGGGAGAGCTACGTCGTGCAGTACGTCGCCCGCAACCCGGTCGACATCGACGGCCGACGCGTCAAACTCATCGTCGCGCTGCGCAGCACCAACCCCGAGTGGATCGGTGTCGGCACCCGGTCGGGGCAATGCCTGGGGTACGGGCACTGGCGCCTGTTCGGCCTTGAGCGGGCACGCGAGCGCGGCCGGATCGAGCTGCAGCTGTGGGTCAACGAGCCGTGGCAGGTCCAGCGGTGGGACCTCGACTTCAGCGTCGCGGGCATCACCCCCGCAGCCACTCCCGCACGCCGCGCGCTCCGCCCGGGCAGAGCAGGTCCGCCACCTCGCCGGCGTGCACCTGCGGCCGCGCCGACCACGCGTCGGGCCGATTCGCCTGCGCCGGCAGCCGACCCAGTACCCGGACCGCCTGAAATGGACGTGCAGGACGCGCACGCGGATTCACCCACGGCCGGCCCTCTGTCGATCGTGCCGCCTGCGGCTGATCCACCGGAGCAAGAAGTCGTGTCGGCCGCCAGTCCGCTGACGCCCACGGTGCCGGAACCGCAGGCACCCCTCGTGCCTCCGCCACCGGGCTACCCGCCCACCGTCCCCGGCGATGAGGCCCCACGGTCCGAGCAGCCCCCGCCGTTTCCGCCGCTGCCCCCGTTCCCGCCACCCGAGCCGGGTGAAGACGGGCGCCGCTCGGCGCTCGGCCGGTGGCTGCGCATGCTACGGCGTTCCGACCCCTCTTCCCGGTAGGGACGTCGCCGACACCGCTGGCGTTGGACTGGCTACGGCTATGGCCTCGGACGTGAAGGCGGCAGCCCGGACGCCCTGGCCGAAATACCTGCACGAGATCGTCTTCTCCAGCGGCACGGACACCGCTGGCGGAGGCCTCCCGGACGGGCAGGGGCCGGGTCCGCGGATCCGGCGTGGGTGGAGGGCAAGGACTGTCTGCGGTACGAGGAAGGACTTGCAGCGCATTCACCGAGGCTGACGCCGCTGCCGCTGCCCGGGCGGCAACCAGCCCCGAGGAACTTCATCGCCGCGCTCGATGCAGGCGCCGCCGGGCAAGAGTCGCGGAGTCACGACCGGCCAGCCCGGGTGGGCGAGGCCCGCGATGTCGCCGGCCTCGTGGGGAAGGCCGGCGACCAGGACCTGCACGGTTCCTACTGCTGCAGCGGCTGCCGATCTTCTGCCGTAGCACCTCGGCCCTGCTCACTCAGCAGGGCGGCAGATAGGGGTGTGTGGGCCTGGCAGAGAGCAGGAGCCGTTGGCCGACACACCCCTGCTGTATCCCATGTTCCACATCTATGGTCTGGTGCCACACAAGGCTGCCCGCCTGGTCGCCAGTTGAGGTGTAGACGAAGGTGAGGCTGCTTTATGCGATTAAGGGTCGTCGCGAGTGTGTTCGCCGCGAGTGTGGCGTTGGCCGCTACCAGCGCCCCTACAGCTCTGGCGGTTCCGCCGCCGAACCCGGCTCCGCCTGAGGTCACGGTGACGACGCAGGACTCGGACTCTGCCCATGTCACGACGTGCGACTTCTACGCCTCCAAGCCTCTCCACAGCGGCTCCCGGATGACCGGCACCGGGGGCATCAAGATCTGCTCGGGCGGTCCCGTGGCCTGTACCAGCGAGGTGGACCTGGAGTTCTACAACGACTTCTCGAACCTGTGGATGACGGCTGGGACCGCACGGCAGTCCAAGTGCGCGCCGCCGCTCCGGTCGTCGACCGCAGCAGCAACCTGTGTGAACCGCCCGGGCGACCCGAAGGTGGCCTGGCGCACCAGCACGGTAGGGACCTTGGTGAGTTCGGGCGGGTCCCACGGCTCGGGCACAGCGCACAGTGACGTCTTGTACGTGCCCTGCGCGTAGGGAAGCCTTGGAAGGCTGTGTCGGTCAGTTGGCACTCGGCCGCGGGTTTTCCACTCGCCGGAGAGAGGAATCGCTGTGACCTCGGATCCCGACACGCTATGGCGTCGCTGCTCTCATCTGGGTCGTGTCCTGCTGCCGCTCGTGGACCAAGAGCAAGGGCGGCAGGCTGACCGGCACGGGAACCTGCGGACCTGGGGCATCGACGCTGCGGTGGGCGAGCGGCTGATAGAGATCTTCGCAGCCCTGGCCGCCCATGCCGTCGCCATCGACGCCTCGGTGCCGGCCGCGCAGTTCGACGCCCTGCCTTTGAGGACGGTAGCTGACGCGGCGACCGGCAAACGGGACTTCGAACTGCTCGCTGGGCTCCCGGACAGGTTCGCCGATGTCCGCGACGAACAGGCCGTCCAGCTCTTCCGCCTGTCTGCCTATGAAGGCGGACAGGCCAGTCGTCGGCTCTTCCAGCTGAGCAGAGAAGTACGCCACGCGCTGATCGTTCTCGTCGAACGTCCGCTGTTCCCGTGTCCCACGTGTCGGGACGTCTTCCGCCGTGCAACCGAAGCCAATCTGCCTGAGTGATCACCTGGCAGGCCCGGCGGGTGCAGGTACCAAGCTCCTCGCCTCATTGGTGGCCGTCGGCCTTGCCCTCCCGTGGTGAGGCCGGGAGGGACGCGGTCGCGCCAGGCCTGGTTGAGCCAGGGCGGCGGCCCGATGATCGGGGATCACCGCTAGCGCGAGCTCGGCCGGCGTGCCTCCCCGACCCGGACCCTGGCAAGCAGCCAAGCCCGATTGAAGCCGCCCGGGCCCAGCGGCGCCGCCAGGCCGTAGCCACCGAAGCCGCTGCGCTTCGCCGAGCCCGGGCCAAACGCGCTCAGAGAGCCGGCTGCGAGACAGCAGTCGGGAAGCCGCCAGTAGCGCAGCGCACGGCGTGTACGTGCAGATCAGTCGCATTGTCAGTGGTGTCCTCTACGATCCGACTCAGTTCTGGTCCAGGCGAGTTGTGAGGGGGTGGGCGAGTGCAGCAGGAAGTTCTCCGGGCGTTCCAGTTCGCCTTGGATCCCACCCCCGTACAGGTGGAGGCGCTTACCCGGCATGCGGGTGCGGCGCGGTGGGCGTTCAACCATGCGCTCGGGGTGAAGGTGGCCGCGCACCAGCAGTGGCGGCGCGAGGTCCACGCGCTTGTGGACCAAGGGGTCCCGGAGGTGGAGGCCCGCAAGAAGGTGCGGGTTCCGGTGCCGTCGAAGCCGCAGATTCAGAAGCACCTGAACCAGATCAAGGGTGACTCCCGCACCGGCGGGCTGCCGGAGGGCGTGTACGGGCCGGAGCGGCCGTGCCCGTGGTGGCACGAGGTGAACACCTACGCGTTCCAGTCCGCGTTCATCGATGCCGACCGGGCGTGGAAGAACTGGATGGACTCCCTGCGCGGGGCTCGGGCCGGCCGCCGGGTGGGCTACCCGAAGTTCAAGAAGAAGGGCCGCACGAAGGAAGCGTTCCGGCTCCACCACGACGTGAAGCGGCCGGCGATCCGGCTGGAGAGCTACCGACGACTGCTGCTCCCGCGGATTGGCGCGGTGCGGCTGCACGAGTCCGCCAAGCACATGGGTCGCTTGATCCGCCGCGGTGATGCTGTGGTGCAGTCGGTGACCGTCTCCCGGGCCGGGCATCGTTGGTACGCCTCCGTGCTGTGCAAGGTCACCACCGAGCTGCCCGATCAGCCCACCCGCCGTCAGCGGCAGCACGGCCGCGTCGGCGTCGACCTCGGCGTCAAGCACCTGGCCGTCCTCTCCCAGCCTCTCGAACCCGACGCTCCCGCTACAGCCTTCGTCACCAATCCACGGCACGTCCGCAAGGCCGAACACCGGCTCGCCAAGGCGCAGCGGGCCTTCGCCCACACCCAGAAGGGCTCAGCGCGGCGTGACAAGGCCCGGCGCCGGGTGGCACGGCTGCACCACGAGGTCGCTGTGCGGCGCAGCACCGTCCTGCACGCGCTGACCAAGCAGCTCGCCACCCGCTTCGCCGAAGTTGCCATCGAAGACCTCAACGTCGCCGGGATGACCCGCACCGCCCGCGGCACCCTCGACAAGCCCGGCCGACGCGTCCGTCAGAAAGCCGGCCTGAACCGGGCCATCCTCGACGCCGCGCCCGGCGAGCTGCGCCGCCAGCTCACCTACAAGACCTGCTGGTACGGCTCCACCCTCGCGGTCCTGGACCGCTGGTTCCCGTCCAGCAAGACCTGCTCCGCCTGCGGGTGGCAAAACCCACGCCTCACGCTCGCGGACAGGACGTTCCACTGCACCAACTGCACCCTCACGATCGACCGGGACCTCAACGCCGCACGCAACATCGCGGCCCACGCTGTCCCCGTCGACAGGCCTGTCGCCCCTGGTAGAGGGGAGACACAAAACGCCCGCGGAGCCCCCATAAGACCCCCTGGCCCTCGGGCCGGGCGGCAGGAGGCGATGAAACGGGAAGACACCAGCCCACCCAGGCTGGTGCCACCTCAGCGGAGCAACCCGCTGACGCTCTCCACCCTCAACCACATCGGACACGAAACGGCAAAGCAGCCATAACACTGCAGGCCACGAAGTGTCCCAGCCACGTGTGGGGAGCGACCGCCGCCCTACCCGTACGTCGCGGTCACCGACCCGTCCCAGCCACACGTGTGGGGAGCGACCGGACCGCTGCCACGACCAGCTCGGCCTCGCCAGTCCCAGCCACGCGTGTGGGGAGTGACCGATCCAGCGGTGTTCGTCGGCTGACAGCCGGTGGTAGTTCACGCCCGGTGCCCGCCGTCGCGGTTGAGCGATGCGTCGTACCGGCTCGGCGAGCGCGGCGGCACGTTCGGCGTCGCGCTGGACAGCCAGGCGCCGGTCCTCGCAGTGCAGTTCGCGGTGCAGCCGCTGATCGGTCCGGGCGAGGTCCCGGCGGAAGACGGCGGTCTCCGTGAGCAGCTGCTGGGCGCAGGCGTCGTGGTTCTCCCACGACGCGTACCGCGGACGGCAGAGGAAGCGGTCCAGGATCACGAGCTGGCTCCACGCCTCCGCCGTCGCCACCGCCACGACCTCGATCCGGTGCCCTGCCCGCCGGTACGCGTGTGACGACATCCGGACCTCCTGCGGATCGGCGAGGGCGGACTCGACGCGCCACCGCCGAGGCGCGGGCTGAGAATCCAGATGAGATCGTCGTCTTCGCACCACACGCGGCCTGCATCATGATCTTCGACGCGGACGAGGACCGCGAGTACATACGCGACTTGATCACGCCGATCCCCGCAGCCGAAGTCGAGCTCGCCAACGAACTGCTCCAGCGGAGGAACGCTCTAATGCGCGACCACTCCAAGGAGTAGCTCGTAGCCATGATCCGCAGCATGTGGGGTATTCCGATCGCGGATCTCGTGCGCTCCACCAAGCAGGAGCTCGCCAACGATCTTGTGGACGGCGAGGACAGCCGCGAGCGCTACGAGGCGTACGGGCAGGTGGCGTTGACCAACGGCAGACCGGCGCGCGGCTCACGACCTCTTTGCGGAGGCGTCGGTTGCTTCGGCCACGACAGCGCGACACCATGGCCGGAAACCCGCGCGCGCTTCCGTGCCCAAGGGCCCTGCATCGGCGCACAGTAGCCTGAGAGGCTTCTACGCCCTCGCCCATTCCAGTCCGAGGTCGGCGAGCGCGGCAAGCTGATCGGCCGTGAGCTTGTCGCGCCGGGTCTTGGTGTTGGAGACCCATACGCCCAGCTTCACGGCCACCGGCTCCGTCTCGCCGTCGACCGTGATCTCTTCGCTGTGTCCGCGGGGCACCGGACGGTCGGCGCCCTCTCGCTCGACCCACTGT
Source organism: Streptomyces sp. NPDC127190 (assembly GCF_042672505.1). Lineage (NCBI taxonomy): Bacteria > Bacillati > Actinomycetota > Actinomycetes > Kitasatosporales > Streptomycetaceae > Streptomyces > Streptomyces sp. NPDC127190. Next base: position 45,814 of record NZ_JBHXVE010000034.1, on the reverse strand, counting down.
GTGAGGGCTGTCAGGCCGCGCTGGAATGCCTGCTGCGCTTTGCTCGGGCCCTTCGCTGTACGACCGGCCGCCGGGTCGGGAGCGGCCTTCTCCAGCGGCTTGATGCCCAACACGGTCAGCCGTTCCTGCTGTTCGGGCAGGAGCCTTGCCCAGACGGCCGGCTGCTTCTGCTGTTGGAGCCATTTGCCGATGTCGTCGCCGTCCATGAGCACGCCGGGTGCGATGTCGGGGAGGTGGCCGTCGGCGTCGACCAGGTCCGCGAGGACGCGGTAGTGCCGCTGCCAGTCCAGCGGCCACGGGCAGTCCCAGTCCGGATCGATCGCGGCCAGCTGCGCCGCGCGCTGCTGCGCCCGTTTCGGGTCTTTGCCGAGGCCGTTCTTCGCGCCCTTGCGGCGGAGGTTGGCCATGTGCTGCCCGATGGGCACCATCTCGTCGTCCTCGCCCCACACGGCGTCCTGCCGGGGTGCGAGGTGTCCGGTGGCCCGCCGGTAGGAGCGCAGTGCGGCGAGTTTGTTCTCCCAGGCTTCCTCGCCGGGCTCCCAGACCATCCCGGCTTCGGGTGCGTCGAGCAGTTCTTTGCGGTGGGGGTCGAGTTCGCCGGCGCGCAGGGTTTTGCGCTGCTGGTGGACCCACCGGCCCAGCGGAAACGCCTTCGTCGCCCCGACTTCGACCTCGGTGTCGTAGGGGACGGCGTACAGGCCGGTGATCTGGTTCTCCCGGCGCCAGCGCAGCAGCGCCTCGTAGCCCTCCAGCCACACCAGCGACTCGGGCCGGTACACCCGTGTCCGCAGGAACGCCGCGATCGTGGTCGCGTCGCGTGGGCTGGAGAAGTGCAGCAGCGCGGACTCGGCAGCGCCGTCGGTGTCGCCCTGGTCGTCGCCGTCTCCTTCGCTGCCGGCTCCGATGATCCGCCCGTCTTCGTCGCGCCGGAGGTGGACTTTGCGCTGGCCGTGGGTGAGGGCGCGGGTGGCGAGCTGTTCGACGAGGCGTTCCGAGTGCGAGCGCAGGCCTTGGAGGACGGCTACGAGGGGCCGGTACGAGGCGCTGGCGACCATGTCCTGCGGGTCCTCGCCGGGCTGGAGGAAGACGGGCACGATGATCCGCGCGACCTTGATGCTGCCGTCGCGGTTGGGCCGGAGCGCGCGGCCGATGTTCTGGACGATCTCGACCTGGGAGCCGCGGGTGTCGGCGAAGCAGATCGCCTCGACTCCGCGCTCGCCGGTGATGTCCACGCCTTCCCCGAGGACGCGCACCGAGGCGAGGAAGGCGCGGTGTACGCGCCGGTTGTTCGCGTCGATGCCGCCTGCGAACTGGCGCAGGACCTCGCGCCGCTCGGAGACGAGGTGGTCGCCGCACAGCCATGCCGACCACACGCGGTCCGAGGGTACGTGGCGGCCGGCCTCCAGCTCGTAGAACTCCGCGCCGATCGACGACGCGGGGAGCCGGTCCGCGGCGGCCAGGTCCTCGTCCGTAGCGTCGTTGACGTACAGCTCGGCAGCGGTCTTCGGGAGCTTCTCCGCGAACACGGCGGCCTCCTCCACCCGCTGGTGGAAGGTCATGATCGTACGCAGGTTGTACGCCGCCGCGTGCTCCAAAAGTGCGGTCTGCAGCAGCGCCATGCGTCGGCCCCGCAGCGCCTCGTCCGACTCCCCGTAGACGGGGAAGGGGTCGCGGATTTCCAGCACGTCGATCTCGAACCCGGCGAGGATGCCCCGTTCGATCGCCTCGGAGAGCCCGAGCTCGGCCAGCCATGGCCCGTAGGTGGCAGAGTCCCGGCCCATCGACGCGATCTCCAGCTCCCGGCCGCCCGCGCCCCTGCGCGGCTGCGGAGCTGCCAGAATGCGCGGAGTGGCGGTCAGGTACAGCCGGAAGTCCGCGGGGATCCGCTGGTTGTCGTGGATCGCGGCCCAGGGCCTGCCAAGATCACCTGCGGTCGAGTGGGCTTCGTCAATGATGGCGAGGTCGAAGCCTGCCATCTGCTGGCCGTAGAGGCGCTCTCCGCCCGCCAGCGCGGCTTCCAGCGGCCCGCGGACCTTCAGCTGGCCCTCCGGTGCGTCGATGTCCTCGCGGTCCACGAGGGAGGCGTACGTGGCGAACACGACGACCGGCCCCTTCCCGGCCCACAGCGCCAGCTGGATGGGGTTGGTGGTGGTGCGCACCCCCAGCTCGTTCAGAACCGGGTCGTTCTCCAGCGAGCACACCGCCACCATCGGCGTCCGGTGACCCACCAGCCGCCATGCCTGGGCGGTCTGCACGAGCAGGTCCAGAGTCGGCACCGTCACGAGGACCCGGCCGTCCGCGAACGACTCCAACGCACACGCGGCGGCCATGATCGTTTTGCCCGACCCGGTCGCGGACACGATCGTGGCCCGGGCACCCTGCGGGGGCACAGATGACCTTGCAGGAAACCCCACCCACTTACGGAAAGCCGCCTTCTGGTCAACCTGGTGTTCCTTGAGCTGAATACCCGGCATTTAGCAATCCTCCCGTAACCCGTTTACTGACCGCTTCGGGAAATCACCGGGACGGCGTGAAAGGCGGGACTGACACCGTACCGTCCTGGCGCATGACGACCCGCTCCGCGAGCTGCGCCAGGACCTGGCCCGGCATGAGCCCAACCTGATCGGCCACCGCCCGGATCAGCCGGCTGGGCACGGCAGACAGCCACAGCTCCGCCCGCAGCTCATCCGCCTCCTCCCGCCGCCGCGCCTCGAAGCCGGCCCGCGCTGCGAGAGCACCCTCACGCCACTCTTCGCGCTCCTGAGCCCACGCGTAGCCCTCGGCGTCCCGCTCCGGCTCATGCGCGCCCCAACCGGCACGGGCCATCAAGTCCCTGACTGTGATTTGTCGGGTTGGTGTCGGTGGTGGTGAGAGTCGGTCGCGTTGGTCCAGGGGTGGGTGTTACGGGGCTGGCCAGTGGGTGTTCGTGGGTGGGTGGGCCGCTCTGCCGCTCCTCCTGGTCCTCGCTGCTGCCGCCGCTCCCGTCGCCGCCCACGACGATTGGCTCGATATGCTTCATCGGTACCCGTAGGTGTCCTTCGGGTTCGTAGAACTGCTTGGCGGCCTCGTAGTTCAGCGCCCATTTGTCGGCCTGTGTCCGGCGCGGCTTGGGCTTCTCGTCCTCGGCTGCGGGCTCGATTCCGAGGACGTGGTCGCACATCCACTGCTGGACGCCTGTGAGGTTGTCCCAGCTGAGCCGGACCGAGCGCACCCATCGGCCGAGGTTCCTCGTCATGCTCGCTGCGGGTCTGTACGCCTCTGACATGGCTCGGGGCCTGCTGCTGGGCGAGCTGCTCCACCACCCGGGCGTCGTGTGCCCTGAGCGCCTCGAGCAGTTTCGCCAGCCCGCCCTACGCCCGGGAGGCGAGCATGTTGTCCACCGTCTCGCCCGGCCCGAGCAGGACCGGCACCACGAGGGATGCGACCTTGCCCTCGCCGGGCTGCATGCGCAGCGCGCGGCCGACAGCCTGGACGAGGGCGGGTATGGAACCGCGCACGTCGGCCAAGTAGACGGAGTAGGGCGCAACTACAGTGTGCTGCACGCTGGCGCCGAACTGATCGGTGGCGGGTAGTAAGGCGATGGCGGTCCCCCTCAACGTGCCTGAGGGGGACCGCCCTACTTGTGCATAAGGCCAGGTCAGCCGCGCATATCAGGGACGATTTTACCCGTGCTCACGCTGCTGATGAAGGCAGTCCAGGAGCTGCGCGGGAAGACCAGCGCCGGCCCCTGCTTGTCCTTGGAGTCACGGACTCCAATCTCGCTGACGAGGTAGGCGGCCTCGACGCAGTTGCCGGTGCCGTCGCTGCTGTACGAGGACTTGAACCATGCCTCTTCCGGGGCGATGTCGGTGGATGCCTTGGGCAGTCGGTGTGTGTTGATGGCTCCGCTACTTTCCGGTGAGTGCTTCCAGGAATTCGATGGTCTCCTCCAGGCCGAGGGCGGCCCCGACCATCGCGTTGAATCGGCGGGTGAACCGGTCGACTTCACGGGGCTTGTCCGACGTGGACACAGCCCCCCATGCATTGTCAGTCTGGACCCGAGACGGAAGTTCGCCGAGGTCCAGGATGGCGAAGTCGTTGGTGGCTCGGTAGCCGCGTTTGAAGGGCAGCACCTGGACCTGGACGTGGTCCTTCCGTGCCAGCTTGGCGATTTCGCTGTACTGCTCGCGCATCGTGTCCTCGTCCCCGACAGGGATGCGAAGGGCGGCCTCGCCGAGGATGACGCGAAGACGGACGTCCTCACGATCGAGAACCCTGCGCTTGCGCTCCATCCGAAGATCCACGTTGCGCTGTATGAACTCGCTGGTGGTGTCTTCGACGGGACGCTGGACCTCGAACAGGGCCCGCGCGTAGTTCTCCGTCTGCAAGAGGCCGTACACGACGGTCGGGTGGTAGGCCAGGATCTCCGTGGCCTCCGCTTCCAAGCCGACGTAGTGCGGCATCCCAGCCGGCATGAACGCGCGGTACTGGGTGAGCCAGTCGTCGCTCGGTGCCTCGCGGTTCAGCTCGACCAGTTGCTCGATCAGTTCTTCATCTTCGACGGCGTACCGCTTCAACAGCGTGCGGAGGTCCCCCACGTTGCGCCGGAAGTTCAGCTCGCCGTTCTCGATCCGAGCGAGGGATGCCTCGGACAGTGCTCGAAGACCCCGAACAGCAGCCTTGCGGGTCATGCCCCGTGCCCTGCCGTCCTCGATCGGCGGGCAGTTTTCGCGCAGCTGTCTGAGTTGGATGCCGAGCTCCAAGCGCCGCCCGGTTGCCCCTCGCCTTGCCGCCACCTGTGCACCACCCCCATGCGTCTGCGCTGGTTGAGTAGAACCCTGCGCAGAGTGTGGCATCCGCTGCGCGCTCACCGCAGCCCCCTGTGCAGGTTCCGGCATAGTCCATTTACGGCTCCGCTGAATTTTCAGCGGCGATCCAGTTGCTTCTCAATGCGTACTACCGCCACCGTAGTTGAGCCAACGCAAGCCGTGACAGGCAAGCGGATGAATCTCGCACCCCGTGCGCCCTCCGCTCCTGCCACGTCCCCCGCACCGGACGGCTCGGAGGTCGCGGAATGACACCTGTGTTCCAGGCGCAGCACGACGGCATCCGGGCGGCCCTCGAAGTGTCCATCGAGCGCCATCCGGGCCAAGACTCCCTCACCGGAGACCTCTCGGAGGCAGACGCCGCTTGGCCGAAGCGCCTTCGCCGCATCGTCCGCGCGAGCCTGACCTACTGGCGTCGGCCGGACCTGATCGAGACCGCGGAGCTGCTGCTTTCAGAGTTGGCGACCAATGCCCTCCGACATGGCCACGGTCATGACATCACGGTCCGTGTCTTCTTCCACGATGGCTGCTGCGTGATCGAGGTGAACGACGGCTCATCCGCCCGTCCAGCACTGCGCCGCGCCAGCCCGACCGACGAAGGAGGCCGCGGCCTCATTCTTGTCGACGCCTTGGCCGAGTCCTGGGGTGTCAGTGACGACGGCGCAACCACCTGGTGCACCCTCCCCCTGAACAAAGGATCCGAAGAGATGCAACCCGTCGCGGTGACCGCTCCGGTCCTGCGCGAGATCCCGCTGGATCTCCCTGCTGATCCCAGCGCCACGGGCTTAGCCCGCATTCAGGCCCGGACCCTGCTCACCGTGCTGAGCTGGCCCGGCAACCAGCACCTCGCGATCGACGTCCTGCACGTCCTCCTCGACAACGCGGTGCGGCACGCTCTCCCCGTCGCCAAGACCGTGCAGACCTTCGGGGTACGCCTCAGCGTCACTGAGGCACACGAACTGCTCGTCGACGTCACGGACCCCGTCCCCGCGTTCCCCAACTTCGACAAGGCCGTTGCCGGCGAAGTAGGCCGCGGCCTGTGGGAAGCCGTGCGCCAGGGTGCCGAACTCTCCTGGTTCGTGGTCGGTTCCGACTACGGCGCCAAGACCGTGCGCGCTGTCCTGCGCCCCGGGCGGGTGGACCGGTGACCGCCCCGGCTGCCGCGCCGACGACCGGCGCCGAAGTGATGCAGCAGTTGGTCGAGTCCGCGGGTGCGGCCCATCAGCCGGCCGCCGACATGGCCGACCTCGCCGAGGTGATCCGCACCCTCATCGGGGTCGAGGCCCGCCGCGACACCCGCGTACGGCTGGGCGGCAACCTCTTCGACGTCGTCATCACCAGCTCTGGCCTCCAGGCGCGCGGAGCCGTCGCCCTCATGGACGAGATCCAGGGCGGATGCGGCCCCGTGATCGAGGACCCCGAGAGCGGCTGGTTCTACTGGCTCGTCCCGCCCGGGTCCGCAGCCCAATGGCCGCACCACTCTCACGCCGTATGTCTCGGAACTCCCCACACGATCACGCTGCCCTCCCTGAACCGGACCGTGCCCCCAGGCCCCTACTGGTTCCGGCCGTCGGCAAGTGACCGGCTCGTACCGACGCAACCGCTTCGTGAGGCCCTGGCCCAGCTTCGGCCGGAGCCGACACCGCATGCCGCGCTCGCGGCCCAGCTTGGAATCACTCCCTGAGACGCCGTGCTCGCCGGCGCCTGCCCCCTGGGCGTCGGCGAGCACGGGCCACGGCCTGCTGCCGGGCTGGATACGAGTCCGGCAGCAGGTGACCCCTCGGAAAGAGCCACCACATGGCAAAGCTGCTCCTTGGCGCCCTTGCCCTCGTAGGCGTCGCTCTTATTGCACTCCGGCTGCGGCCGGCGCCCACGCCCTGCCCGATAGAGCGTTTGCAGGCGGAGGACAACCGGCGCTTCGTCGAGCTGTGCAGGAGGACGCCATGAGACTCCGGCCTGTCCCGCTCGAGGAGAATGACGAGCCACGCTGGCGGTGGTCAGGCCCGGAGCCCCGATTCCTCCCGACGGCCGACGCCAGACTCAGCGCCTTGCGTCGCAGCGTCTACGAGGACGCCCTCGCCGCCATCCGTGCCGGGCGGCCCGTGAAGGTATCGACGTACGTCTTCGCCACCCCCGGCGTGGACGTGGACGCCACCCACAGGCTCCTGGCCGAGCACGCCCGAGACCGGGGATGGGTCGTGCACCGTGAACGCTTCACCGACGAGCCGACGGCGGGTACGGCCCCTTCCCGGCCGCAGTTCCACCTCGCCTGTCGTCATGCCGGTTCCGGGTTCGTCGACGGCGTCCTGGCGGTCGGCCGTGAAGCTATGCCGAGCACCGACGAGGCATACGAGGCATACCTGCGCTGGCTGCACCGCCACTACAGCTTCATCGCTTTCCAGCAGCAGACCCTCGGGGGAGCACCGTGGACAGACCGATAGCGCCGTACGTGACGCCGTGGACGGGCGAGAGCACACCGCCTTCCACCGTGGCGGTCACCGCGTCCGGAGTGAAGTACGCCGACCCCGTGCAGGACGCCCTCGCCCGGGACCTGGACGGCACGCTCTGGGCGTTGTGCAGCGGCACGGCGACCGGCAGGCCGGAGTACGCGGCGGAACTTCACCCGGAGCGCCAGCGGACCGCGATGGACAGTCGCCTCTGCGCGGGTTGCAGCAAGCCGGCCGCACGCGACGACCGCGGAATGCTGTGGCTGCTCCCTTTCCTCGGCGACGCCGCGGCCGCGACGTGGGAAGGAGTGCGGTGTGCAATCCCACCCATGTGCGAGACCTGTGCCGAGACAACGCCGCGCCTGTGCCCGGTACTGCGCGCCGGACACGTGAAGCTCCGCGTCCGGGAGGCCCAGCCGGTCGGTGTACGCGGGACGCTCTACCCCCGCCCGGGCGAGCCAGGCGAACCCGACCCGAACGCCCTGGTCCTCTACGGCTCCTCCGACCTGCCATTCGCCATCGTCCGCCAGGCCGTGCGTGAACTCCGCCGCATCACTGTGGTCGCCTTCGCCGCGGCCCTCCCGTGATCGCCTGCCGCGCCGTCTGAACGACACGACGAGACCCCAAGAGACAGGAAGCCCGCGTGTTCATCGACATCCCGAGCGAACTCGAATCCGCTCTGATCGACCTTTGTCTCCCGCCGTGGGAACTGGAGGGTGCGTTCCTGGCGAAGTCCACCATGGAGGAGTACCGGGCCGAGCTGACGGCCACCCCTCGGTTCGAGGAGACCGCCGCGACACTACGCCGTGCGCTGACCGGGGAGGCCGGCGGATACGCCGTGCTGCGCCTGGGGAACCTCGCCAAGGCGCTGGGCACCGGCGAGCGGCTCCGGCGGCTGGTGACGGGCTTCGCCGCCGAGGTGGCGGTCCCCTTCTCACCCTTCCCGCGGTGGCCCATGTGGAAGGACATCGGGGTCAAGGTCGACAAGGACCCCGGCAAGTCCAGCGGCATCGGGTACAACGCCTTCCACATGGACCTGGTGAACGCGACCCGGCCCCCGGAGTACACCACGCTCCTGTGCGTCCGCCCCGATCCGCTCGGCGGCGGCCCCAGCATCCTCTCCGACGCCCACGCGGCGGTGGCGCGGCTGTCGGAGAACAGCCGTGCCCGGCTGTGCGAGACGGGCTACCACTACGGGACCTTCTTCGACCTGCACGGCGTCGGCGAGGAGTACACGCCGTTTCCGATCCTGGACGGCCCCGACCCGGGAGAGGGGTTCGTCCGGTTCACTGCCAAGATGCTGGAGCGGTCCCAGCTCGGCCAGGCGCACGCCGACGCCGCCAGGGAGCTCGCCGAGGAGCTCGTCCGGGGGCAGGTCTCCTTCATGCTCCAGCCCGGGGACTACCTCATCGTGAACCAGCGCCGCTTCCTGCACGGCAGGGAGGCGCTCCATAGCGGTCAGGAGACCGTTCCGGTCTCCGAGCGGCGGCTGCTCCTTCAGCTGTTCCTGCTGGCGAGGGCCGGCGACGGCTCGGCCGCGTAGTCGGCCGACGGCACCGGTGACCCGCCGACTCTCGCCCCCGGGTTCAGACTCCGAGGATGTGGCCCGGCCACGGAGCGGGACCCGGTCAGGCGTCCCCGGAAACGGTCGTGCACCGGGCCCTTCGGGCCCGGTCACGGATCTAGATGCGCGCGTTGCGCAGCGACTGCCACACGGCGCCGGCCAGCGCCCGTGTCGCCCGCGGGACCGACAGATGTTCGTGCTCGCGGTACAACGACCAGTTGTACTTGACCAAGGAGAGTTTGTTGGAGGACAGCGATCCCGCCTGGTGGGCCCTGTACACCGCCAGCGGCTCATCCAGGCCCCGGGCGTCAGCGCCGTCCCGCATGATCGACAGCCAGAGGGCGTAGTCCTGGCGCTTGCGCATCTCCGGCATCAGCCGCGTGCCCAGGACCTTGCGGTCGTACATGGCGGTGAGGGCGCCGATGTGGTCTCGGACCAGCATCGCGCGGTAGTCCACGTGCTCCCGCGCACCGATCACCCGCCCGTTCGGGATCCAGTCGGTGCTCTCGCCGGCGTAGTCGGCGTCCATCTTGTAGTACGAGGTGAACGTCAGCGGCGCATCGCCTTCCGCAGCGAAGGCGAGCTGCTTCTCGGTCTTCTCCGGAAGCCACATGTCGTCGCTGTCGAGAAAGGCGATGTAGTCCCCGCGGGCCCGCTGAATCGCCAGGTTGCGGGCCCGGCCGGCACCGCCCTGTTCGGGTGCCGACTTCGGCAGGACGCGCTCGTCCTGCTTGGCGAACTCGCGGAGCAGGTCCATGGAGCCATCGGAGGACTGGTCGTCGGTGACGAGCAGCTCCAGGTCGCTGTGGGTCTGCGTGAGCACCGATCGGACGGCTGCGCCGAGGGTGGCTGCCGAGTTGTACACGGGCATCACGACCGACACCAGGGGCACAGCGCTTCTCCTTGCCACATCGGGAACGACGGTCCATTCAAGCACCGCACAGAGTAGGAGCTGTCATGCACGTAGTTGTCGCTGGTCAGGGCTATGTGGGGCTTCCCCTGGCCGTACGCGCCGCCGAGGTGGGCCACCGTGTCGTCGGCTACGACGTGGACACGCACCGCGTCCAGCAGCTCGCCGCCGGCCAGTCCTACGTGAGGGACGTGGACTCCTCGCGGCTGCGCGCTGTGCTGGACTCCGGGGCCTACTCGGCGACCGCCGAGGCTACCGCGCTGGACGGCTTCGACATCGCGGTGATCACCGTGCCGACCCCTCTGCGGGACGGCGTGCCTGACCTGACCTACATCGAGTCCTGCGCCCGGACGCTGGGCGGGCACCTCCGCCCCGGTGCGACGGTGGTCCTGGAGTCCACGTCCTATCCCGGCACCACAGAGGAACTGCTGCTGCCGATCCTGGAGAAGGCATCGGGGCTCAAGGGCGGGATGGACTTCCTGGCCGGCTTCAGCCCGGAGCGGATCGGGAACAAGCGATGGTCGTTCGACACGCCGAAGCTGGTGTCCGGAATCGACGCCAGGTCACTCGACGTGATCAAGGGCTTCTACGACGGGATCTTTCAAACCACGGTCCCGGTGTCCGGGACGAAGGTCGCCGAGCTGGCCAAGCTGCTCGAAAACACCTTCCGCTTCGTCAACATCTCCATGATCAACGAGATGGCGATGCTGGCCGCTTCCCTCGGCGTGGACATCTGGGAGGCGATCGACGCCGCCGCGACCAAGCCCTTCGGATTCACGCGGTTCACCCCGGGGCCGGGAGTCGGCGGGCACTGCCTGCCCGTGGACCCGATGTTCCTCTCGTGGAAGGCCCAGCAGGAGCTTGGCATCCCCTTCCGGTTCGCAGAGCTCGCCGCCGACGTTAACCGGCACATGCCCGACTACGTCGTCCGGCGTCTCGTGGAAGCACTCAACCAGCGCGGCATGCCGGTCCGCGGATCTCGGATTCTGCTGCTCGGCCTGACCTACAAGTACAACGCCACCGACCTTCGCAATTCCCCCTCAGCGCGGGTCGCCGAACTTCTCATCGGCCTCGGCGCCCAGGTCCGCGGCGCCGAACCCAACACCCCGGACGGCGACGACACCAAGCTGAACGTGCCCCGGGTCGGGGCTACCCCGGACGAGGTAGCCGCCGCTGATGCCGTGGTTCTCCTCATGGACCACCCACAGTTCGACCTCCCGATGATCGAGAAGAACGCGCCCTACGTTCTCGACTGCCGCAACCGCCTTTCCGGGCCGAACGTCGAGACGCTTTAGCTTCTCGGAACCCGTCGGCCCCGCCGCCAACCCTCCGTCCCCGGGAGTTGTCTTGCGCGACGAATGGGAACACGCCCACACGGACTACACCGCGCCCGCGCAGCGCCGTATCCCTGCCTCGCTCGCCGAAAGTGAAAGTGACTGGCGCCACTACCTGGAGTGCGCAACCCCCAACGGCTGGCTGATACGGCACAACGCCATGACCGAAGCGCTCGTCAGCGGAAAGCCGATGTACCTGCTGCACACCACCAAGGACATCGACGCCATCCGTGCCAGCCGGGAGCTGCACGTCTCCACCGGGTGCCTGGTCGGGGCCCTGTACTGCTCACCCCTCGCCAGTCAGCGCGAGGGGCTGCGCCCCCACAACCTCGGCGCCTACCTGATGCGGACGAAGCCCTCCACCACACCGGTGGTCTTCGAGGTCGCCCCGGACGCCCCGATCCCGCCCAAGGGCGTGGACTACCTGCATCTCGGCGCCATCCACCTGCGCACCTACCTGCGCTACCAGAGCTTCCTCACCCCGGCCGAGAACGACCAGCTCGACCGCACCGTCCTGAGCGGGCTGCGCGCCGCCGCCCCGTTCCTCGACCTCGCCCTGCGCAACGCCGCCGGCCGTGCCACTCCGGCACCCAAGTTCATCGACCAGCTGTCCGACGCCGTCACCCACGTGCCGTTCCTCGGCTACCTCTACTTCGAGGTCCTGTCCGAATACCTGATGCTCCACTCCGCTACTGCGGAGACTAAGACCTGCGCCCAGGCCGGAGAGCTGAACAACTGGCTGTACAAACGACTCGCCTTCGCCGCCGTGGACGGCATGGCTCGGTTGTTCGACCTCGCTCGTTTCAATCCGCGCCATCACCGGCTCGTCCAGATCATCGGGGGCATGGAACCGACTCTCGGGCCGGGAGTCGCCGAGTACGTCCGGCGACGACTGTCCCATCTGGTCGCACTGACCGCCCTGCACCCGTCCCAGGACGTGGCATCGGTCACCTTCCAGGGCGCCGATCTGGGCACGCTCCAGAACGTCGCCCCTGGGCTGATCGGCCAGATGATCTTCCGTGAGATCCGGTACATGCCCCGCTACCGGCAGCTGTACCACTGCTTCGAGAAGGCCAAGGCTCTTGAGGCATGGGACTACTGGAACACCGAGGGAATCCCGACCCCCTTCAACGGGATCCTCCCCAAGGGGGAGATCGGTATCAGCCCCGTCTACCCCCGCGCGACAGTCCGGGCGTGGACAGCAGAGCAGGACAGCAAGGGCTACTTACATCCGGCCGAGGAGGTCAAGGCCGTCTTCACGCCGCACCTGGCGTCGTGGTGGGCGCCTCCCCGCCAACGCGGGACGCAGAACGCCACCGGTACTTCACGACTGGAGCCGGGTCCGGAAGCCCGCTCTCCGATTCCCACCTGACGGTCATCGGTGAATGGAGCTTTCCGCATGGCCACCAAGCCCCTGAGCATCCTGACCGGCATCAACCGCACCTCCGAGCCTTCGTCCGGGAGCATGATCCTCGTCAACGATCTCTACGGCGCGATGCCTGACATCCACACAACCTTCCTGGGCAGGGCACCGGTCGACCAGGCTTGGAAGGCCGCGTTTGATCAGATGGTCGTCCTCTCCACTACGAAGCGCCCGCACGGCCCCGAATTCGACCCGTACGTTGATGAGCTGACGCGTGAGGTCGGGGCGCTCATTGAGAAGATCCAGCCGGATGCCATTCACGCCCAGTACCTCGGGTTCGCTCTCAGCCTGGCCTTCGCCCGCACCGCCGGCCACATCCCGATCGTCGCCATCGCTCACGGCCCCGAGGTGATGGCTGCCGAGCGCAGCGCGTTGGAACGCCAGGCCATGCATGAAGTCGCTGTCGCAAGCGCCGCGATCGTCGCCCCGACCTCCGCCCTCGCCGACCGGATCGACCGCCTCACCGGACACCGATTCACCGATCGGCTCACCGTCATCCCGTGGGGAATCCCGCTGAGCGATGTCCGGCTACGCGATCAACCGCCTACCGGAGCCGGCCCGCTGTCTCTGGTGCACGCCGGCCGTCTGGACGACAACAAATCCACGGTCACCGCCGTCGAAGCCCTCGCCCTCACCGATCAGCCGCACCACTTGACCGTGATCGGCAAAGGTGCCCTGCGGGGGCATCTGGAACAGCGGACCGCCGAACTCGGACTCCTGGACCGGGTTCAGTTCGATCCCTTCCTTCCCCGCGCCGACCTGTGGCGCCGCCTGCCGACCTTCGACGCCTTCGTCTTCACGACTAAGGGTCTGGAAGCCTTCGGGCTCGTCCTCATCGAGGCCCAAGCCCACGGACTTCCGGTTGCCTACTCCGATCTTCCCGGTGTGCGGGACATCCTCGGGAGCGCCGGCGTTCCCTACACTCCTGGCGACCCGCGCTCGCTGGCGGTGGCCCTGGACAAGATGGGCCGGGACTGCCACCGACGCAGGGCCCTGACCAAGGCGGCTCTTGATAACGCGCGCCGATACGACATCACCACCACCGGAAGCCAGCTGCGCCAGCTGACGCTCCGCCTCACCACCAGCCACACGCTCAACTGACGGCGGGCTGAAGCAGCGGCGGAGGTGGGGCGGCCCGGGTTAGGTGGACGCAGCCCGTGCTGAACAACAGCACGGCGAGCGCGGCGAGGAGGGGCACGTATTCGTCCAGCGTGAGGCCGTGCCGGGCAGCATCCGGCCCGCCTCGCGGACGATCACCGGCACGGGTGATGTCCGGCGACGCACCGTGGCGCCCGAGCCGTCCTCGAGGTTGGGCGGGCAAGGAGAAACCTGATCCCGGGTGCGGAACTGGCAATAGTTCTGGTTTCGACGCTACTCGCCTACTCGACCCGAGTCGGGACGGCGCTGGGGAATCCGCACGCCCTGATCCCGAGGCCGAGGCCGCGACGGGCCTTCGGTCGGCGGTTCAGGGCTGGCGGGCTAACAGCCTGGTCCTGCCCCTCACTCCCGTCCGCGGTAATCAAGCCGAGGTCGCGGCGGAGCCGGGACAGGGCCTGGACGACGCTCTCCGTCGCCGCGGCGGCGGCCGGGCGAGCAGCTCGCAAGGCGAGCGCTGTGGTCTCCATCGCCTCGAGCGCGTCCTCGACAGCCGCCGCGTTCCAACTCCCTGGTAGAGCGGCGTCATGCAGCTCGCACGCGGCGTGGGCCGGGGCCTCGGCCAGGGGCAGAAAGTTCATGCCGAGTCGCTCCTCCCGCGGATTACCTGGTCTGGGCACTCATAGCGGGCTGCCGCGAATCAAACTGCGTGGCCGCGGGACTCAGGCTGCGGTCACGCAGCGGCCGGGCACTCCGGTCCCCGTCGCCTCATTAGCGTCCCTCGAGCGAAGCTGAGCTCCGGGTCCGCCTCACTCTAAGCTCCATGCGGTGGAGACGTTGCTGATCATCACGGCTGCCGCTCTGTGGGGCTGCACCACGGGCGTGCTCATACCCCGCCCCGCGTACCGGCTCTCCGTGTCCTTCGAGGAGCCCTGGGAGTCAACGTGCCCGGCAGGCCATCCGCTCACCGGCACCGGCAACGGATGGCTGGGACGTTCTCGCTGCGCCGCCGGGCATTCCTACGGGCCGAGCACACTCTCTGTCGCCTCCGTCACGGCCGTGGTCTGCGCCCTGCTCGCGGCCGTCACCGGGGCCCGACCCGAGCTGGTGGTCTGGCTGCTGCACACACCGGCCGCCGTGCTGCTCGCCACCGTCGACTTCACGGCGCACCGGCTCCCTGACGTGCTCACCCTGCCGCTCGCCGCGACCGTGCTCGTCCTGCTCGGCGTCGCCGCCGTGCTGCCCGGCGCCGACGGCAGCTGGACGTCCGCGCTGCTCGGCTCCCTCATCCTGGGCGCCGGCTACTTCGGACTCTTCCTGATCAGCAAGGGCTTCGGGTTCGGCGACGTCAAGCTCGCCCTCTTCCTCGGGGCCGTCCTGGGCTGGTACGGCTGGCCGATCATCCTGGTCGGAACCTTCGCCGGGTACCTGTTCGGCGCGCTGTACGGCGTAGGCCTGATGCTCATGGGCCGAGCCGGCCGCACGAGCAGGATCCCGTTCGGTCCGTTCCTGCTCGCCGGGACACTCGCTGGCGTACTCCTGGGCTCCCACAGCCCCTGACGCGGGGCCCCTGAAGGGACGCTGGATCGGGTGCTGTGTGGCGATGGGGCGCGTGGCGGGCGTCGTGCTGGCTAAGCGTTGTCCCCTAATTGATCACGGTCGTGCTTCCTGACCTGCCTGCTCAGATCAGCCGGTGATGGTGAGGTTGTGGAGGTGGGCGATGCCGAGCATGGCGTGGTGAACGCCGTTGCTTTTCAAACGGCAGTCGCGGAGGATCTTCAGCTCTTCATCCGGGCGAAGGCGTGCTCGATGCGGGCTCTGACCTTGCGGTGAGAGGCGTTGCTTTTCCCTTTCCAGCTCGGTAGTTCGGCCCGACCGGGGTCACGATAGTGAGGGATGATCAGGCCAGTGCCCCGGTAGCCGCCGTCAGCGATCACAGTGTTCCGGCCGATGGCGTCCTTCGCTCCGGATAGCTCCCATGCCTTGCAGTCGTTGCGGTTCCCCGGGACCGGCCGGCCGACGGCGACAACCAGGCGGGGGTCGGCATCGATGACGACCTGGTGGTTGGGGGAGTACCTGTAGTTCTTCGACTGCTCGGCGATCGTGTGGTCCCGGGTAGGGGCCAGGATGCCGTCGACGATTAGCACCGTGTCCTTCCGGAACCTCGTGAGAGGCCGCAGGGCGAGCAATGGCCCGAGGTAGGCGATATTTTGCCCGCTCCGGTCGGCAGCTCAATTACAACATCTGATGCGTCCGACTTCTTCTCGTGCCAGTCCCGAAGGACGTCCTGCTGGTGTCCCCATACGTATTCGGGACCGCGGTTCGTCAGGGCAAGAATCCGGTACAGGTCAACCGGGTCGTCCGGAATTGCTGCATCGGCGGACTTGAGCTTGAACGCCATTCACACTTCCTTCCCCTGCTGAGTCGACAGGAGGCTCAGCACCCATCCCCGGATCTCGGCCGCTCCAGTACGGCAGCAAGCCGCGTTTATGACGCCCCTTCAGTCAAGAGCCAGAGCCGGTTGGCTGAGCTTAGACCGGCTGGGCATACTGGTGGTGTGCGCTTCGCGTACAGCAAGCGCCCGCGGTGCTTCCTTGACCCTCACAACGAGGCTCTGAAGGACTTTGCCGCTATTGCCGACGCCCTCGGCATCCAGCGGCTCAACTCCACACGGAAGCGATGAAACGTATTCCGACGGAATATCGCGCACGACGCGTCCCTCCTCCCCGGGACAGGCGCCGTTCCGCTGTCCGCAGGCCGGCCCACGAACGCCGAGCAGCCCCTGCCGCGCACAGCCGCAACCGCCCCTCAAGGATCACTTTTCGCAGACGATCCGCCCCGAGCCGCCCCCAAAGGGCCCCAGCTCGGCGCAGCTCATGGGAGTGTGAGAACCGCTCAGTGATGAGGCTTTGACAGGGGAGTGGGACGTGGCTGCGGGGAACGGTGCGATGCCCCAGCTGACCCGAGCACATCGGGTCCTCATGGGCGTAGTCGTGGCAGGCGCGGTGATCATCGCTGGCATCGGCTTCGCCGGCTCATACTCGGCAGTCCGTGAACTGGCGGTGAAGAAGGGCTTCGGCACCTTCTCCTACGTCTTCCCGATCGGCATCGACGCCGGCATCTGTGTCCTGCTGGCCCTGGATCTGCTGCTGACCTGGATCCGAATCCCGTTCCCGCTGCTGCGGCAGACAGCCTGGCTCCTGACGGCCGCCACCATCGCCTTCAACGGGGCGACGGCCTGGCCCGACCCGCTCGGCGTAGGCATGCACGCCGTGATCCCGGTGTTGTTCGTCGTCGCGGTCGAGGCCGCCCGGCACGCGATCGGCCGGATCGCCGACATCACCGCGGACAAGCACATGGAAGGAGTCCGCCTCACCCGCTGGCTCCTCTCGCCGATCTCCACCTTCCTGCTCTGGCGCCGCATGAAGCTGTGGGAGCTCCGCTCCTACGACCAGGTCATCAAGCTCGAGCAGGAGCGCCTCGTCTACCAGGCCAGCCTCCGCTCCCGCTTCGGCCGCGCCTGGCGCCGCAAGGCTCCGGTGGAATCGCTGATGCCCCTCCGCCTGGCCCGCTACGGCGTGCCCCTGGCCAAGACGGCGCCGGCCGGGCTGGCCGCCGCCGGCATCAACGAGCCGCCGATTCAGTTCATCATCGAGCGGGCGCCGGAACCGGCGCAGCCGCAGAGCCCCGAACTCGAGGCCGCCATCGACCAGCAGAAGGAAACGGCGCAGGCAGAGGGGGCGGACACCCGGCCGTCGGCGCAGGTGCCAGCCGCGCGCCCAAAACAGCCGGATGACCTCCGAGACGACCGGAACGCCCAACTCGCCGACGCCTATGAGGACTGGGTGACCGCCTTCGGCTTCGAGCCCACCAGCGCGCAGTTCGCTCTGTGGCTCCGAGACCAATACGGCATTGCCACCCCGGCGAGCGGGCCCCTGCCCACTGAGCAACTCGAACCCCTGCTGGGGTCCCTCAAGCAGCGCCACACGCCCTCAGCGGAGAACGGAACCGCATCCCAAGCCCCGCAGGACACCGATGACGGATTGGCGGACTACTTCTACAACGCCTGGCTGTCGTACGCCCAGGAGCACCGGGACTACCCCGATGCCGCCGCCCTCGCCACATACCTCCACGAGCGGGACCGGATCACCGGCGGCAACGGCCAGCCCATCACGGGTGCAGACCTGGAAGGCTTCGTCGCGGCCTTCCGGCAGCGCGAGTTCGCCGAGACGGAGCCGTCAGCCGGCGAGGTAGCCACCCTGCCCGCCGCACGAGTGCCTTCTGGCGATCCACTCCCGGACGAGGAGTCCGAAGAGTCGCCGGCCGGCGTAGGCGCGCACCCCGCCAGGGAGCATCGCCGGCCCCGAGTGAGCGCGACTATTGATGACCCGCCGGGCGAGGACGATACGCCTGGGGAGCCGGCCGCGCTCACCACAGTCGACCGCTACTACCTCGCCTGGATGGAGTACCAGACCGAGCACGGTGAGGAGCCCAAGGCCGAGCAGCTCTCCGCCTACCTTGCAGAGAGGAAGGGCATGACTGGCCGTGGTGGAAAGCCGGTCAGCCCGTCCACTCTGCGCCGCTACCTCCTGCCGTTCAGGGTCTACCACCTGTGGGCGGAACAGCGGGTGCGCAACGAATCCCCGTCGCTCGATGCCATTGCGCAGCAGTGCGCAGCCCGCGGCATCACTGCGCAACACAACAAGCCCCTCACCACCGACTACATTGCCGAGCAAGCCGTCGACTTCGAGCGGCGCTGGCAGGCACTGACCCGCCACCACGCCCAGCCACAGCAGTGAGAAGCTGCGCCCGGCTTGACGCTGTACAACCAGTGAGCCTTTTCAGAGTGGCCACCGATCGGGTGACGCCGGTGAGGTCGAGGTGAGGGCCGCAACGCACAAAGCTCCCGTGCCGTTGGGGGAGGTGTTCGAAGTCTCAACCCATCGGCACAGGAGCCCTGTTGGTTCCCTATCCTGCCGCACTTGACCTCCCGCATGCCCTCGTCGAGTGGGTCACGATGCTCATCGTCACCCGTGAGGGTGACCGACGGTGCAAACTCCCGCCGTACCAGCGGGCGCTCATCGCTCTGGTGTACCTGCGCCGCCACGACACCCTCACCCGGCTCGCCTCCGGCTTCGGGATCTCCGTCGGCACCGCCCACGCGTACGTCACCGCCGTGACCGCCCTGCTCGCCGAACGGGCCCCGGGCCTGCTCAAGACTCTCCGCGAGCACGATCCGGAGTTCGTCCTGCTGGACGGGACCCTCGCCGAGTGCGACCGCGTCGGCGACAGCCGGGCCGACTACTCGGCCAAGCACCGCCGCCACGGCGTGAACGTCCAGGTCGTCACCGATCCCGCCGGTGAGGTCCTGTGGATCTCGCCCGCGCTACCGGGGCGCACCCACGACCTGACCGCAGCCCGCACCCACCGCATCATCCGGATCTGCGAACGCCAGGGCGTCCCCATCCTCGCCGACCGCGCCTACCAAGGCGCCGGCCCCTGGGTCACCACCGGACTCAAACGGCCACCGGGAGGTGAACTCACCCTCACCCAGCGCGCCGTCAATCGGGCCCTGGCCGCGGCGAGAGCACCAGTCGAACGCGGCATGGCACGGCTGAAGTCCTGGCAGATCTTCCGCAGGTCCCGGATCAGCCCCAACCGCATGACCGTCATCACCAAAGCTGTCCTCACCCTGGAGAGACAACGCTGAAAACGCTCAGTGATCCAGTCAGTACCGACGGCTGCGCAAGCGAGAGAATCCGCAGGTCACCCTTGCATTGTGCAGGCGGGACCTCCATGGCACAGCCAGTGCGCGCCGCGCGCACTGCGGATCCGGAAGCCGAGACAGGAGGTTTCATGCGCGCCCTACGTATCACCCCGGACACGACCGTCAGGGAACTCGGCTTGCCCGAACCTGGTGCGCAATCCGCGATCCGGGATCACATCGGAACGAGCGGTGCAGTCGGTCAAGGCGTGTACCACTGGCAGGCCCTGCTGCACATCCACGGTGACGGACGCGTGATCGGACTCGCGCAGAACATCACCGCATGGGCCCTGGCGAGCGCCTGGCGAAGCATCGCCCTGTACCCGATCCACGGGCCGGTCGTCGTCACCGGACGCGCCGAGGACGGGGCAGTGGCTGCCACGCCGCTCGGGATGTCGGCCCCAGCCAGTAGTGCCCACCGCGTCGTCCCGGTCATCCACGCCTACGGCGCCTTGCGCACCGCCGTGCCCGAGCCGTTGAGGAGCTCGTTGATGAGCTGAGTGGTCTCCATCTCCAGTGAGCAGTCCAGCGACCGGTTGACCTGCTGCACGCGGGTAATCGCGGTGTGCAGCCCCGAGCGGTTCCCGCGCGCAGCCTCAAGACGCATCCAGTCCCGGTACAGAAGTTCTGCAGTCTCATCTACATCGAGACCGCTCGAGACGGCCTGCCGCGCGGCGCTCAGATCGTGGTGGGGGCCGGCGGGGATGCGGTAGGTGGCCACGGTGTGCGCGACGTCGATAATCCGCGTGATCATTTCCTGTGCGTGGGGCTCGGCCCACGGCAGCGGTCGGCCGCCGAAGGGCTTGCCCCGCACCAGGCTCAGTGCCTTCTCCAAGTCGGGCAGGCCGGACGGGCCCATCGGCAGTGCGCGTTCTACGAGCTGGAGGAATCGCGTCCAGTCACAGCGCACGCCGGGACCGAGCCGGTACGGATCATCGCCCGCCTTGCGGCGCGGCACGTACAGGTTGCCGTTCGAGTCGCTGCCCAGGGAGCTGCGCAGGCCCTGCATCCGTGCGTTGAGGGTACTCGTCGACCACGGGCTGACCGGATCCATGTCGGCACACAGAACATCGGCACTCCGCCCAGGGCGGAAATACAGCAAGGCGGCCAGTTGCGCCATGCGTGGGCCGTGTCCGCTGCTGTCCACGCCCGTCACCTCGACCGGCCCCAGGACCCGGATCTCCGGGGCGTGCAGGTCGTGCGCCTTGCATGCTTCCGTCGCGGGTACCGTTGGCTCCTCGAGGGCGGTGGCCGGGACGTCGGCCTCCGCGGCCTGCGCCGTGTCGGCAAAGTCCTCGCCAGCCCGGGACTCCGGGGCCGAAGGCACCGCTTGCTCGGTGTCCGGGTCGGCTTCGCCGTCGGCCTCCACCGACGACGTGGTGGGGGAGAGAAGACGGAGCCCGGACGGATCGGTGCTGGCGGCGAGCAGAGCCGGGAACACATCGCCGCTCACATCCGCTGCCGCGGCCAGCGCCGGCATCGCTCGGTGGGGAGCGACGGACTCGTCAGGCGGCGCCTGCTCCGGCTGCTGCACGCCCTCCAGCTCCTCTGGTACGTCCTGCCAGGGCCCCTCAGCTGGGTGGGGCGGCTGCCCGGACACCTTCAACGCGGTGGTGATCTGCTGGTAGGCGGCGTGCTCCAGACGCTGCACTGTGATGTCGGTGCCCACGTAGTCGAGGGTCTGCGGCTCGCTGAGAGAGGCGTTGAGGATTTCCGCCTCCGGGAAGCGTGCGGCCGCCGTGCTGGCCGGGGCGATCAGCGTGACGGGCACCGCTCCCGCGCGGTCGATGACGTCGGCGAACTGCCAGGCCGTGTCCTTGTCCAGTGAGGACGCGCACAGCAGCACGTACGGCTGATGCTGGGTCTCGGGCATCTGGTGCGCTTCCAGCAGGCGTTCGCTCAGATCACGCAGCGCATGCGTGGCCTGCCGCATGTGGGCGATCCGCGCGGTGGGCAGCAGCTGTGGCAGGTCCTCGCCGAACCCCACGGTGACGACCTCGACACCGGCCGCCCAAGGACTCATTCCGAGTTCCAGCGCCAGCGAGGTGCACACCTCGGTGATGTGGACCGGGTTGCCGTCCAGCAGCAGCGCGGGGAGAGCGCCGAGGTTGACCAGCAGCAGGTCGCCGGCCTTGGTGCTGCCGATCGTGACCAGCCCCGGATACGGTGCCGGCACCTCGCGGGCGGCTTCGTCGTCCAGGAGGGCGGCGTCGGCGGGCAGAAGCCACCAGCCGCTTTGTCCGGCAGTGAAGGGTGCCACCGGCTCCTGGGCGAGGTCCTCGGGCAGCACCTGAACCGCTCGGGTCCCGATCCGGGCGGCCCGCAGGGACGGCAGCACCGGCTCGTCCTGCTGCTGAGCTGCGTGGTGGGCCAGCGTCCGCAGGGCCACGTCCAAGCGGGCAGCGCCTGCGGGTTCAGCGGCCGCTGCCAGCTGGGCCTCTGCTGTGGAGGTTTCCGACGCGATGGCGATCTTCTCGCCGGGCTTGCGGCGGCGGCGCTGCAGCGTCATGCGCAGGGTGAGGGCGCCGGTGACGGCGGCGGCCAGCAGTGCGCCAGCGCCGAGCACGATGCGCAGGTTCAGCGGACTGCTGCTGACCGGAACCGTCGCGGGGGCGGCCGTAGAGCCGGACGCTTCCGATGACGGCGCTGACGCTGACGGAGGGGCGGCAGAGGGCGAGGCGCTCGTGCTGGACTGGGGTGCCGTGGACGCTGAAGCGGGCGGAGACGACTGCTCCTGCCCCGGCTGCTCGGCAGGGCGACTTGCCGGTGCGCTGGGCGCTGACGACTCGGGTGCCGGCACTGCGGTCTGGCTGGGCGCGGGTGGTAGTGAGCCGTCGCCGTCGCCGGGCTGCACCTTGCTATCGGGATTCTGGGTGGCCGGGGGAGGGGCCTCGTGGCCGCCCGACTCCGTGCCATGCCCGCGGTCTTGGGCCGGTTGATGGGGCCGGGCCTCGGGCACCGTGATCTGCTGTCCCGCGTAGATGACGTTGGGGTCGGTGATCTCGGGCAGGCCGTGCGGCTGCGGCTTGCCCTTGCTGGCCTCGAACAATCGCGGCCAGGCGTCGCCGTCGCCGAGCTCCTTTTCTGCGATCTTCGACAAGTAGTCGCCCGGGTGGACCGTGACGACGTGCCCAGCCTTCTCGCCGGCCGCGGGCGTGGCGTCACCCAACTGTGTACGGACGCCTCCTACGGGTGCGGCGGTCTCAGGCATCTGTAGCTGCCAGCCGGGCTGCAGAAAGCTGTTCGCGCGGAAAACCGTGCCGTCGACCATGGTCCGGCCCTCGTTGAGGTCGGAGATCTCCCGCCACCGCTCGCCGTCCCCCAACTCTTTCTCCGCGATGCCCCACAGGCTCTCTGCGGGCCGCGTCTCGCGCACCGTGTATGTCGCGCGGGAGGTTGGCGCGCTCGCCGCGGGCGTGGGAGCCCGCTCGGCCTCGGCGGTCTGTCGGCTGTGAGATTGCCCGGGGATGTGGGTGGCGGTGCTGGCGGCCGGGGAGGCCTGGGCGGTGGAGGCCAGCGCCGAGCTGGTGGGCAGCAGCACCAGAATGCTGCCGATCAGCAGGGCCGCGGCTCGTTGTGAGGCACCCAGCCCGCGCGGGGCGTGCCAGGTACGGCCCCTCATCTGCGCGATGAGCTCGCGGACGGCGCAGAAAGTGAATTGGGCCCACCCGATCCATCCCACGCCGACGAGCAACAGCAGGAACACGCTGCCGGTGTCCTGCCGGTCCAGCAGGTGCATGACGTCGTCGTGGGTGGCTGCCCAGATGACCGGGGTGGCCCAGGCCAGCAGCAGCGGCAGCCCGACGACCGTCACCGCCAGGACGAGCAGACTCAGCACGGCCTTGGTGACCCGTGCCAGGGTGCGGCCGGCGGTTGCGGCGGGGGAAGGGGTGGTGCGCATCAGTTTCCTTCGTCGGGTGCCGTGACGCCATGCAGGAGGGTGGCCTTGCCGTGGCCGGTCACCGACAGAGAGCCGATCCCGACCACCGACAAGAACTTCGTGTCGTAGCTGCCGGTGACCGTGACGGTCAGCGTCTTTCCGTCGCCGGACACGCTGACCGTGCCGGTGGCCCCGGCGGAGCGCAAGTAGGACTGGGCTGCGGCGGCTGCGGCCTGCGGATCCACATCGATCGCCTTCCCGTTGATCGCGTCGGCGGGATCGATGGCCTGCCCGCCTGCCCGGGCGGCTTCGCCGGCGATGTAGTCCGCACGTTCCGTGGCACGCATCTTGCTGCCGCCATCGACGGCGACCCCGATGATCCCGATCAGCGCGATGACGCACACAGCGACGAACACGGTGACGCCTCCCCGGTCGTCCATGCCCGGTCGCCGGAACATCTCACGGAAGATCATCCATCCCCCCGCTGCCTGTACTGGTCCACCACCGAGGTCGCCGTCGACGTCAGCGTCTTGGCCCCGGGCACGCCGGGAAGCAGAAGGTCGGACAGATTCACCGTGCAGGTCACGGTCACGGTGACTGTGCCGACCTGCCCCACCGGCACGCTCAGACCGCCGGTGTTGATGTGGACGGACGTCGACGCGCACTTGATGCCCTGGTCGCTGAGGGACTCGGCAGCCGCTGACTGGGCGGCACTCTGGGCGGCTGCCGCTGTGCGGTGGATGGACGCCTCCCGCGCGGCGTCCTCAGCCGCAGAGTCGATCTTCGAGCCGGAAGTGACGATCCGGCCGCCGGCGATCGCCAGACACAGAAACATGATCAACGCTGGGAGGACGATCGCGGCCTCGATCGCGGCACTGCCCTCATCGCTGCGCAGCCTGCGCGCCAGGCGGGCCCTGCAACGCATGTGAATCACTCCCCTGGGACGGTCCAGCGCTCCACGGGGCCGGACGCCGACTGCGTGACGTGCAGGCCCGACAGACCCGGGATCATCGACAGGGCTGTGCCGGACACCTGCACTCGCACACGCTGACCGTTGCTGCTGGCGGAGACGCTGTAGCTCCGCAGGCTGTCACCCGCGGTGCGGCCCAGGACGCTGCGGGCTTGGGCCGCCCCGTCGGCCGGGCTCGACTGGTAGGCCCGGGCGGCGCTTACGCCCTCGCGGGCTGCGGTCAGGGCGATCTGCCGGGCGTAGTACCACAGGGAGGCCTGGATGACGGCGACCGTGGCGAGCAGCACGAACGGGAAGATGATCGCCATCTGGATGCTGGTGTCGCCGCGGTCGTCGCGCCATCTTCGCCCCTGCCACCAGTCCTTCAGCCGCTCGGGACGACTCATCACAGACCGGCGAGCTTGCCGTTGTACTTGCCGATCACGACAGCGATGGTCCCGGCGATCAGGACGGCACCGGTGACGGCGGCCACCCAGATGATGACGGTTGTGGTGGAGATGTCGCCACGGTCGGGTCGGCGGGCAGCCTCCTGAAGGCCGTCCTGCACGCGCGTGGTCAGACGCAGGACGGCACGGTTGGCGCCTGCCCAGGCACGTGCTGCCCGGCGGCCACGACCCGGCCTGCGGGACGCGGTGTTCGGGTGGGTGATTGCCTGGAGCACAGCACGGCGGGCGCGGGTTGCAGTGTGCTTCATGGTGCTTACCTCTCTCAAGCGTTGAACGAGTCGGGATGCTTAAACGGTGAGCATGCGGATCACGGCGGGGAAGGCCATCAGCAGCATCACCAAGACGGCCAGGAGGGCTCCCGGCGCGGTCATCTTTTCGCTGGCCGCGTTCGCCTCGGAGGCCTGGTCGGCCAGCAGTTCGGCGTTGAGTGCCGCAGTGCGGGCCCGCAGCGCCTTGTAGACGGCGGCACCGTCAGTGGCCGAGCCGCGCATGATGTCGGCGACGTCGTCCAGGACGGGCAGGTCGTACTGGGCGGACAGGTCCGCGAGCGCCTCGTAGGGCGGGATCTTCTCCAGCCGGGCCCGGCGCAATGCGCCCTGCAGATACAGGAAGGGCCAGCCCTCGCCGACGGAGGCGGCCTTCTCCAGCGCTTCGGCGGGGCCCGCGTCGGCGGCCCGCTTCAGCGCGACCAGGTCGAGGTAGGCGGACAGGGCGTGCGCGAACTCCTCCCGCGCTCGCTTGGCCTGGTCTCGCACGGCCAGATCGGGCGTGATGAACAGCAGGGCTGCGACGAGGAGTCCGACGCCGGCGGGCACGTAGAACGGCAGGCCCACGCCGGCGATGACCCACGGAATAGTCGCGATGACCGGGCAGAGCAGACCCAGCGCAGCGAGCGCGGTCTTCTTGAGCATGAACTGGCCCGGCCCCTGGCCGAGCAGGGCCAGGTTCGTGGTGGGCACCCTCACGCCGGGAAGCCGCTCAAGGCGGGCCAACAGCCACCGGCCCCACACCTCCTCGCGGTCCAGCTCCGGCTCCGGAATCGTCAACATGCCGGGCGCACTCCGCTGGAGAGCAGGCCCCAGCGCCGGCTGGGGCGGCAGCAGTTCCCGGATCAGCAGCGCGACACCGGCACCGACCGTGCCACCAGACACGACAACGGGAAGCAGGTTCACGGCGCGGCCCCCTCCGGCTCGCGGGCGGCGACCGGCACGTCCGGCTCCGACACGGCCGTAGGCAGCCGGACGGTGCTGGTCGGGTCGGTGACCAGGAAACGGGGAATCCGGCGGAAGGAGCCCAACTGGCGCATCAAGGCGAGCACTCCGACAAACCCCGCCGTCAGGAACGCGAGGACGAGCTGGCCCAGCAGCGTGGAGTACGGCTCCGTGTACGACGGCACCAAGAACCCCGCCACCACCACGCCCACGGTGATGATGGTCATCCACCGCACGGTAGTGCGGGGCTTGGCCCGGTCCGCCTCGATGGCGCGCTTCTTGGCGACCTCCTCGCGGACAGTGCCCGACAGATCCTCCAGCGCCTGCGCCAGGCCCGGACCACGGTCGTTGACCGACAGGATGAGCGCCGCGACCACCTTGTCCGCGGTGACATCGTCCAGTTCATCGGCGAACGAGCGCAGCGCCAACTCCGGCCGCCACCCCAGGCGCAGCCGGTCGGACAGATTGATGATCTGCGGCGCGAGTTCGTCCGGCGCGCCCTGACGGCTGGTCATCATGGCCTGCTCAAGACCCATGCCCAGCCGCAGCAGACCTGCCAGCCGCTGCGTCCACTCACTCAAGGCCTCCAGCTGCCCGATGCGCTCCTGCGCCATCTGCGCCGGGGTGATCAGCCAGGGGACACCGATGACGGCCGAGCCCAGCAGCGCACCGCCGACGAAGTTCCCCGACACCAGCCACACCGCTACGAACACCACGACAGCCGCGACCAAGAGGGTCCGCCGCCGCAGGCGGGCGTCCTCGCTCTGGTTCTTCCCACCGCGCATGGCCGCCTTGAAACGCACGTGCAGCGGGGCCCGGCGCGGGGCTGTGGTGCCCACGACACCGGCGACGACACCGATCAGCCCGCCCACCACGGCCATCCCGCACAGCAGCCCGAACAGCAGCGTCATCGGCTTACCCCCACCCTCAGAGGCAGCGGCGCCGGCCAGGCCCCATACGGCTGCTGCAGCAGCGACGAGTCGAAACCGACGCGGCGCAGGTCGTCGATGCAGCCCGGGTCCATTCTCGGCACCGCCCGCAGATCACCGAACTCGCGGCCGGGGGAGAAGATCTCGTTGGTGGCGGGCCGGCCGTTCTCGCCGATCCCGGTCAGTTCCAGGACGTGGGAGACGTACCGGTGGCGGCGGCCGCCGATCTGCGTCTCGTCCGTCATATCGACGTAGACGATGAAGTCCAGGCCGTTGGCAGTCTGCCGGTAGGCGAGCTGTTCGGACAGATTCTCCTGGGCGAGCGCGTACAGCTCGGCGATCCGGTCGAAGATGATGTCCGGCCGCCGCGCGTGAATGGTGCACAGGTTGCCACCGGAGCCGTTGGTCAGCGCCTGCATCATCGCGACGACCTCGGGGCCGCGGACCTCGCCGACCACGATCCGCTCCAGCGACATCCGCAGCGCCGGATGCATCAGATCCAGCAGCGTGACCTCGCCGGCGCTGCGCCCGGTGACGTCCTTCTCCCCGTTGGACTCACGGCCGACAAGGGACACAACCTGCTTGTGGTAGCCGTTGGCGTGGCAGAACAGCTCGTCCTCGGTCTGGATGGTCGCGAACCGGCACTCCGGGTCGAACTCCTTGAGCATGGCCCGCAGCAGCGTGGTCTTCCCGGCCTTCTGCTTCCCCGCGATCATGATGTTCTTCTCGGCGCGCACGCACGCCCCGAGGAACTCGCGCAGGATCGGGTCGATGGTGCCCAGACGGACCAGGTCGTCGAGGTCGGCGTGGGAGACCCGGTGCCGGCGGATGACCGCATACGTCATCGGCCCGAGTCCGGTGATGGCTTGCAGACGGGAGCCGTCCTGCAGTGACAGGGCAAGGGTGGGGTTCGCGGTGGAGATGGTGCGCTCGCTTTGGCCGGAGCCCCGGGCCAGCTCCCGCAGCAACTCGAGCAGTTCCTCCTCGGAGTCCGCGATCGGGCCGACCCGGCGGCGTTCGCCGTCACCGTAGTCGAGCCATACCTCGTTGGGGCCCTGGATGATGATGTCCTCGACCCGTTCGTCGTCCAGGTACGGCTGGAGCCGGCCAGCTCTGAACAGCAGGTCGTACACGGCGCGCCGCAGCGCTTCGTCTTCCTGCGGCGTCATCGCCTGGGCGTCCGACCACAGAGCGACCGCCTCGGCGATCCAGTTCAGGCAGCGCTGCTCCTCGCTGGCCCCGTCCATGTCGGGCTTGGCCTTGAGCAGTTCCTCGCGCTGCTTGGCGACCTGGGACGCGATCTCCCGGGCCACTCGGTAGTCGACGGTGATCTGCGGAACGGCCGTGCCGAGTACCTGCGGACTCGAGGCGGCACCGGCAGGCCGCGACGCGACGCTGGCCTGCTGCGCCCACTCCTGGGGCGGCGGAGCCACTGTGGGGTCAGGGTGTAGGGGCCTAGCGTGCATGGGTCACCTCCCCGCCTGCTGCACGCAGGCGTGGATCGAGACGGGCCCGGCGCATGGCGGCCCGCTGAGCAAGCAGCGCACTGCCCGTTCGGGCGGCCTTCATCAGCGGCGACTTGGTGAAGTGGCGGGGCTGTTCGGCACCGTCGGACAGCACCCGGGCATCCTTCGGCGCGTACGGCAGGGTGGCGATCACCGGCACCTGCAGAACGCGCTGTACTTCACCTGCGGGATACGGGCCTTCGTTGACCATCAGCACGCTCACGTCGCCGACCCGCTCTTGAAGGGCACGTACCCGGCCCTCTGCGGCCTGCAGACAGCGCAGGGTGTTGCGGACCACCACGCACACGGCGTCGGCTTGCTCTGCCAGCACTCCGGAGGGCCCGTAGGCGCCGCGACGACCGAGGTCGATGAGGACGTCGTGGCCGCTCTCCGCTTCGATGCCACGGAACATCTGCGCGAGGATCTTCCAAACCTGGCCCAGGCTTGCTGCCTGTGCGGGGTCGGTGATGCCGGGCAGCAGCAGCCGGTTGCGCGGGGATTCGGTTTTGCCGTCGTCGCTGCTGAGGTCGATCAGCTGCCGCCAGAACGCGTCGCTGAACTCGCCCTTGCGGGCAGCGACCGAGAGGTTGCGCAGCCCGTACCGGTCGCCGAGCGTGCCTTGTAGCAGGCCGTGCAGCACGGCTCCGCCGTCCGGATCGCACTCGGCCAAGATCATCCGCCGTCCCGCCTCCAGCGGCCACGACAGCAGCAGAGCCAGCGCGCTCGTGGTCACGCCGGGCGCGCCGCTGCAGCCTGCGAGCGCGATCACAGCCATCAGTTACCGTCCGGGGCAGCAAGGACCAGGTGCAGGGCGCCGGCCGCCTCCCACGCGGCGGCAGTTGGGCCGTCGGTAGCAGAGGTGGCGACGTCAACGACCACGATGCCCGTACCGGGGGCGGCGCCGGACGCCTTCACCACCCGGCCGTTGATGGTCTGCGGAGCAGCGTCGGACGTCTTGCCGGTATCTGCCGTGCCCTCGGCAGGGACGTGCACCAGCTGGACCTTCTGGCCCGGGACCAGCGCGGTGGCGGGAATCTGCTTGGGCTCCAGGCCGACAGGCACCAGCTGCTCGCCGGCTTTGACGAGGTTGTCCTTCGTCACCTGTGAGGGGGTGAGGAGGGAGCCGGGCTTGAGTTCCACGGCTGCCCGCTTGCCCACCACTGACTTCAGGTCGTCGGCGCGCACCGCCTTGACGGCCGGGTCCAGGGCGATGGACGCCTTGCCGAGGTCGTCCTCGGTGAGGACCTGGCCGACCTGGACGTCCCGGACCACGGTCACGACATCCGTGCGGTTGCCGACCTGGAGCAGCAGGACGGCAACACCAGCGCCGCCGGCGGCAATCAGCGCCAACGACAGGGCGATGATCCCCGGGCGTCGCCTGCGGGCCGACACTCGGGGCGGCGCCACCGGTGTCGCCACGTGTCCCTGCTGGGGGAGGCCGTTCGGGGTTGTGCTTACTCGTTCTTCGGTCTTGCTCAACGTTTTTGTCCTTCCGGCGGCGTTACCTGACGACCTGGACTTCGCCGACCGCCACCTGCACGTTGGTCTGCCGGACCTCGGTGAGCTGGCCGGCCTGTCCGCCGCCCTGCCAGTTGATCGTCCACGTCGAGGTCGCGGTCACAGGGAACTTGCCGTTCTGGGCACCGGCCGAGGTCTTGGCGTAGACGTGTCCGCAGGTAGGCGACTGGGCCATGCCGTCGGACGACGTGTAGGGGGTGCCTGGCCCATTGCACGTAACGGAAGCACCGTCGCCCATCGTCCACACGATCTTCGATACCTTCGCCGTCGCAGTGACGGTGATGCCGCCTGCTGTGGCTGAGGCGGTGTTCGGGCCGTACGTCGTGGGGCTCTCCTTGACCCACATCCACATCGGGACACCCACGGTGTACTTCCCGGCCGCGCGCGGGCTGGCGATGTCCGGGCCCAGCAACGTCATGGAGTCGACCGCACGCTGAGCCAGCTTCCGAGGATCGACCTGGGGCACAGGAGGCTGACCTGCTGGGACGACGACGAAGCCGTCCGGGTTGTTTTGACCGCCGTCTGTGCACCCGTAGAAGTACAGGTCGTTCTTCTTCGGGTCGGCGCCCTTCCAGCCTGGCCATTCGGCCGGCGGCTTCGGATCGACCTTGGTGTACTTGCAGTCCGTCTTGCTGCCGCCACTGTCGCTGCCGTCTTGCGAGCCGCCTGCCTGCCCGCTGCTGCCCCCGGTTTCGTCCCCCACGTTCACGTTGACGCAGAACTTGATGACCTGGCACTTTCCGGCACCAACGTGGGGGTCATCGTGGGCGTGCGCGACACCCGCCGAGGCCAGGGCGAGGGCACCGGTGAGTGCGGCCAGGCGCCGAGCTAGCAGGGCTGATCTTGAGCGGTCAACTTCGTGACCATCCACTTCGTCCCCCACTTTTCAAGCGTTGCGGTGCTGACGTATTTGATGAGCCGCGTCGTGGGCAGCGGGACCTTCTTCTTCGAGGCCTTGTCGATCAGCGTCCAGTGCGTCGTGTCGATGCAGTCCGTCACCGTGGCCGTCGGAATCTTGGTGCTGGTCACCTTGACGACCTTCGGATGGATCAGCGGCTTGCCGACGGTTACCTGTCCAGCCTTCCGCATGACCTCAAGGTCGTGCTCGATATCGAACAGGGCCCTCAAGGTGGTGTTCTTCTTCAGGTCGGTGCCCGCCGAGGATGCCTTGCTGTAGGCCTTGGTCTGTGCATCCCAGGAGCTGGTGTACGCCGCGAGAACAGCGGCGTCGACGGCGTCGACAGTGGAACTGGGTGCTGGCGAGACAGCCGTAGAGGTAGAGCTGGGCTTGGACGACGTGTCCGCATCGTTGCCGCTACACCCAGCCAGCACCAGCAAACTTCCGGTGAGGAGCAGCGCGGTTGCGTGCTTCCGGGTGCGAACAGGGTCGTACTCGCGCCCCGCTGAGCGCTGCTGTGTAGCTTTCACGTTGCCTCCCCGTACGACGCGGTGCGGTCGACCGCAACCCTCGGCCTCCGACGTGCGGTGGGCCAGAACCGCGGCCTGGTCCAACTGCGGTGATGCGTTTGCGTGATCGCAAGATTACGCATATGACAGCCAACTTCCCAGCTCGATACGTCAGTTCACTCGTACAACTCGGGACGTACCCGGTCACTTTCGGAACGAAAGTCGATCTGTAGTTCTGTGTCTTCGCTCGTCGCGCCAGCACACCTCGGGACGTGATCGCCGGACCGAGCGGACCACTGCTGTGGGTGAGAACGAGATCTCCACGCGCCGGTTCTTCCCGCGGCGGGCCCGGTGGCGTCCCAGGCCAGACCACTGGATGCCTTCCGCCGGGGCGCGTCATGCAAGTGAGTTGCGGGGTCAAAGCTCAGCCCACGAACGAGGCTCGTCGCCGGCCAGCGGCACCTACACCTCAGAGGTGGGGCTGTACTTGTCCAGGAGCGATCGGGCCACAGCAGTACATGTAGCTGGTTGGTCGTCGCCATGCGGTGTTGGGCGAGCGTGGCCAGGAGCTGATGCTTGAGGGGCTCGACGGGGCTGGGCGTGAAGCCCCCCGCGGCATGCTCGGCGGTCGGGGCGGTGATCAGTTCCATTCGTTCTCCTTCGACAGGCGGACCGCGGCGGCGTCGGCAGGGGCGTGCGCGGCGAGGAAAGCGGCAACCCGGCCGAGCTGCTGGGCGGCGCGGTCCGTGAGCGTCTCCAGCGGGAGCGCCTGGGCGTTGGCCTGGGCGGCTCTCTCCAGTGCACGGGCCTGCTGAGGGCGGGCCTGGGCGGCGAAGACGTCGTCGAGATGGGGCCCGCGCAGCCGGACAGGCCCGACGCGGCGGCCATGCACGTTCATGGAGACGTAGTGCTCGAAGCGCTCCATGGTGGCGACCCGGTCCGGGCTGGGGTCATCGCCCCACTCGGCGGTGATCGGTGCGATCGCGGACTTCGACCCCGCGGTGGTGGCCAGCGTGGACGCGTTCTGCACCAGGGACAGACGCACCGGTTGGGGAAGGCGGGACACCAGCTGGGTCATGCCATGGACGTGGCACTTGTACTTACGCAAGTCCTCGAACATCGAGGCGATCGTCTCCGGGGCCGCACCAGTCAGGGTGATCAGCTCGTCGAAGTACGGGCGGAACGGCACCCGCTTCTCCTCCGGAGTATCACGCCGTGAACGCGCGGCCCGCAGCAGATCGCGGGCGAGCAGCGCGGTCAGCAGGCGGTCGGTGGGCCCGTTGCCACCTGGGCACACCCACACGATCATCCGGGAGTCCATCGCCGCGCGGATGTTGTAGACGCCAGCCGGCTGGCCGAGGAAGGCACGGGTGACCGGGTTGGCGGCCAGGCGGGCGATCGGGTTGAGGACGACGGCGAACGCGTCGGGCGGAAGAGTGGGGAACACCGACTGCCACCACGCGCGGGTCTCCTCGTCCAGTCGGTCCGCCACCGCAGCGAGCGCTGCCCTGCGGAGGCCGGCGTCGGTGAGCAGAGCCCGCACGTGGAAGATCGTGGCCTGGTCCTCAGGCCGGCCGGCCTGGCAGGCCGCCTCGTTGATGGCGACCAGCACGGTGAGCGCGGCGGTGAGGATGGTCAGTGCCCGCGGAGCGGTCGCATCGTCCCACGCCAGTGCCGCGGCGTAGGCGTCGGCGATCGCCTCGACGACCTCGTGCGCCGCCTGCCCGTGATGCATTCCGAGCGGATTCCACGAACTCACCCGCGGATTCGCACCCAGCCCGTTGAGGTCGACCAGCGCGACCCTCGGCATCAAGTCGTCATGAGCCAAGAACGGCAGGGCCCGCGGCCAGGAGTCGCGGTGCGGGTCGACGAAGACCAGCCCGCCGCCGGCGTGGGCCCAGCCGATCGCCTGCGCCAGGGCGCGCTCCGTCTTGCCGCCGCCCGCCTTGCCGACTCCCACCTCGAACAGAGTCTCCTCGGCGTAGGTCGCGACCAGCCGCTCGCGGCCGTCCGGGCCCCGGTAGATGCCCTGCAGCAGCAACTGAGGATCTCCGAAGGCGAAGGTCGGCAGGTCACCGGCGAGCACCGGCAGACGACAGTGCACGGTGGGGGGTTTGAGCAGGCCCGTCAGCTCCTCCAGCCTGACCCAGTTCGCTCGCGGCGGCTGGCAGTGCCCCAGCTCCCAGCGCCGCTCGAAGCCTTTCCGGGTGGGCCAGTGGTCGGCTCCGATCCGCCACGGCCCCAGCCGCCAGCCACGCATCGCCCACCTCGAGCGGCCACCGAACACGTCCAAGGCGGCCTGCAGTTGGGCGAGCCGGGCCTGGGCGCGGCCCTCGGTGTTCGAGGCACACATCACCAGCAGCTGCACGCGCACCAGGTGCTCGTCCTCAGCGAGCTTGCCCAGCGCCTCGGCCGGCTCGACCCGCCGCGGCACCGGCGGCATCACCAGCCGCCGCCCGGCACCGGTAGCGGGCTTGTCCGAGAGCAGCTGCTGCAGCTGCCAGCCCAGGGAATCCTCGATACCAGAGGCGTCCTGCCGCAACCAGCGCGCAGCCCGCTGGGCCTCCCGGCGTTCCGACCGGCGCGCGGCACCCATCAGCTGCAGGCGGCGCGCCCGAAGCGCCCACTTGGGGGCTCGCTGGATGTCGAGCCGGATCTCGGCGAGGTCACCGAGCTCGGCGCGAAGGTCGGCAACGGCATCGACCAGAGGCTGCAGCGGATCAGGCTTGAGCGGCACCTCACGCAGCGGAGCGATTAGCTTGCCCCGAAGAATGAACTCCGCCCGCACGGTGTGCGCCCGCGGCTTGTCGACGATCGGCCGCGCCCGGTTGACGGTCACGTCCGGACCGAACGGCGTGATCGACAGCAACCTCTCACCACCTGCCGGGCCCTCGATCCGGTAGCGCAGCGGCGCACTGCCGTCTGCGCGCAGCCGGATCTGCACCGCCTTCGACCGGCGGGGCGCCCACCAGGGCATGGCCGTGGACGCACGTGCGAGCTGGACACCGCGCCGGAAGATCTCCTCCAGACTCGGGTCGAAATGCCGGGTGGAGATGAGCTCCAATGCCATCCGCTGCGCCGAAGCCTTGGCCGCGAGCCTGCGTACCACCCACTCGCCCACCCCACAGCACACGGTGATGGTCAGCGCGAGCACGTACCAGTGGTCATAGAGCCAGTCGGCGGCGTCAACCAGGCCGGTGACCAGGCTGAGTACCTGACCAGCTGCCGAATCATCGGCACGGTCCGTCAGGTGCGGGGCTGAGGAGTCCACGTCGCTGCTCCCCTCTTCGAAGTCGTTCGGTTGAAGTGCCAGTCGCTGATGCGGAGGTCGGTGAAGGTGCCGCCCCGGTCCGTGCCGGCCCACACCAGATGGACCACCGCCTTGTCCGGGCTGCCGTCCCGGCGGGCGATCGCAGCCTGGATGCGGAAACGCGCAGTGGCGAACGCCGGAGCCACCGCCGGGTGTGAGGCGGGGAACACCGTGGGCCACTTCGCGCGGCCGACGCCTGTGGCGTCCGCGCGCAGCAGCGAGCGGCCGCCAGCGAGCAACTCCCGTTCGTCGTCTACGGGAAGGTCGGCGGGCCAGGACTTTTCAAGGGAGCGCTGGATGGCCCGGTCGCCAGCCGGTCCCTCGCCGTGGGGCGGAAGCGCAGGCTCGGGGGCCGACGGCGTCGACAACGCGGATGTAGTTGATGCCGGGGAAGGCGGCCTGGGGTCGGTCGGCTGCCTGGCGGGGGGCATGGCAGCCGTTGACGGATCCGTGGCTGCGGGGGCGGCCGATGCCGTTGCCGGGGCCGGCGGCTGGCCGTGCGGCACGCCCAGCAGGGCGACGCCACCGATGGCGGCGAGGATGACGGTGCTCAGCGCCAGCAGCCGCGGAGAGCGCGGGGGCGTGGTCACAGCAGACGCGCTCCCCCCGCATAGCCGGACATGGCGTTCACTGAGTCCAGCCGGACGACGGTGCCGGGGCGGGCGGCATTGATCATTTGACCGCCACCGGTGTAAATGCCGACGTGATAGATCGTGGAATCGCGTCCGGGGGCATAGGCATAGAAGACGAGGTCGCCCGGTTTGAGGGCGCCCGTGCCGAGGCTGGCCGGGATCCGCCGGCCACGACCGGCCTGAGCGGCCGCGGTGCGCGGCAGGCTGATGCCAACCCTGGCATACGCGTAGGTTGTGAGCCCCGAGCAGTCGAAGCCCTTGACGCTCGCACCGCTCTTGCCGCTGGGGGAGCAGCAGATCCCGTACGACGGGCCGCTCGCGTTGCCACCGCCCCATGAGTACGGCACACCCTGCTGAGAGCGCGCGGCCTCGATGACGGTGCGAACCTTCCCGGACACGCTCTTCAGATCGGGGCCCTTGGCGGCCGCCGTGTACTGGTCGATCCACCCCAGCACGTTCGCCACGTACTCCTCGGAGTGGTTGTACTGCAGGATCGCGGCCTTCAGCTGCGATCGATTCCTCAGGTCACGGCCGCCTCCGCAGAGGTAGACCGCGGCGCCGAGGGCGGCGTCGTCAGCGTTGTGCGGGTCGGCGATCTTGTCGCCGTTGCCGTCTTTGCCGACTCCCTCCCAGGTGGAGGGCAGGAACTGGAAGGGGCCGACGGCACGCTCCCCGTTCGCGGTGCCGTCCCACTTGCCGCCGTCCGTGTCGGGGACGACCGTGGTGTTGCCGCCCTGGCCGGAGCCGTCGAGGAGCACCCCGTAGATCTTCGGACGGATGTCGCCGTTGTCGGCGATGTTCCTGCCGATGGCGTGGTTGGACTCGACCTTGGCGACCCCGGCGAGGATCGGCCAGCGCATGCCCTGGCACTTCGGCGCGTACTTTCCGACCTGCTGCACCGCCTGTTTGTAAGCGGTCAGCATCCGAGCGGGGATGTCGGCGGCGCTGCCGCCTTCGGCGATTCCGCCGTCGTCTGGCTCCTGTGCGCCTGCCTTCAGCGCGACGTACGCGCTGATCGCGTTGCCGACCGGTGCGGCACAGCACACGGCAGCGAACATCAGCAGACCCACCATGCACCCCCACCGCCTCACGCGACGTCCCGGCGGCTTCACTCGTCCTCACCGTCCTCGTCGCGCCGCTGGGCCCGCTCCCGGCGCAGGCGTTCGGCCTCCGGCGCGGTCCTGCGCATCAGCTCCTGCATCCGGGCCCGTGCCTCCTCACGCGCTCGGTCGCGGGCGCTCCTGCCTCCGGGGAGAACGGGGCCGCCCAGATCGGCACGAGACCGCGGCGCAGGGCCTTCCCGGCGCGAAAGCGGTGCCGGTGCTGGCGTTGCCGACGGACCGCCCGCCGGCGGGGCCGGCCGCGCCGGGGCAGAGGCCGGACGCCCCGAAGGACGACCGGACGGCGCAGGCGTTGCCGGGCGGGGAGCAGCAGCCGGAGTGGCTGCGGTCGGCAGGCGGCGGCCGGCGAACGGGCCGGGGCCGCCGCGGTCGTCGGTGTGCTCCCGCATGACGCGGGAGACATGCCGCCCTGCGTCGGCCCAGGCACGGCCGTCCTCGCGCACGGTGTTGCCCCACACGCGCACCTGCTGGCGGGCATCCTGGGAGTAGCGCGAGGCCCCCGACCGAGCACGGCGCACATTGGCCGGCAGGCCGACCGTCGCCCCGTACGCCGCCCGGCCGCCGCGGTGCAGGATGCGGTAACCGCGGAAGCGCACCAGCCGGTTGTGGGCCCGGGTCGACAGCAGCGTGCGATCGGTGTTCTGGTCGTGCAGCACCTGGCCGGTGCTGCGGTCGACGACCTGCCCCTGCTCGTTGCGATACCGATCGGGCGGCCCAGAGGGGCGACGCGGCCCTGTGCCGCCAGGACCACCGTCCCCGCCGTCCGACGGGCCGCCCGCCCCCAGGTCCCCGTCGGCGGTGGGCTTGCGCCACTTGGCCAACTGCTCCCTGTCCGGACGGCGCCCGATCAGCAGCCAGTGCGCGCCCAGCCCGCCGAGCCGGGCGCCCAGCCCGCCCGCGGCCGCGGCCGCAGTGAGCGGGGCCAGACCGCGGCTGGCCTCAGCGGCGGCATCGGCGAGGATCCCGCCGGTGTCCAGCGGCATGCCTGCACCGTCGACCAGAGACGTGAGCGCGCCCATCAGCCGCTGACGGGTACCGAGCACCCCGAACCTGCCGCCACCCGCGCCGGTGAAGGCGCGCAGCCCTGCGCCGTATCCGCCCATCGTGGCGGGGGAGTTCATGGCGAGTGCGGCGCCGAGCTCGGAGGTGTCGCCGGGCATGTGGGTGCCGCCGACCTTGGCGTAGCGCAT
The DNA here is from genome assembly GCF_042672505.1 of Streptomyces sp. NPDC127190. Classification (NCBI taxonomy): domain Bacteria; kingdom Bacillati; phylum Actinomycetota; class Actinomycetes; order Kitasatosporales; family Streptomycetaceae; genus Streptomyces; species Streptomyces sp. NPDC127190. The sequence continues at coordinate 8,353 of NZ_JBHXVE010000034.1, read as the reverse complement.
GCGCATGGCCATCCGCCGACCGAAGGAGGTGATGGATGTCAGGAGCCTGCGGTGCCCAGCGGCTCCGGCGATGGCGAGGACATCAATCAGCAGGATCCGCTCCACCATCAGGTCGGGCCCGTTCGTGATGGTGGCGTCGACTGCGATCCCGAAGAACGGGATGAACGCGCAGATTGCGACCACGGCCAGAACCGCGATGCCCCACAGGGACAGCCACTTCCACACGCTCTGACGTGCGGGACCGGGCAACATCCCGGCGACGAAGGTGACGCCACCCGCAGCCGCGGCCGCCACGCAGACGCCCTGGGTACCCAGGAGCACGATCGCGCTGGAGAGCAGCATGCCGCAGATGAACAGCGCCGCGATGAGCAGCAAGGCGGCACCGCCGACCCGCCACCAGGTCGGCTTCTCCGCGTACGCGGCACAGGACTTTCCGACCGGGCCGGCTCTCTTCATATCCTCGAGAAAGGCGGCGAAGGCCTGGTCCTCGTCGGTGATGACCGCGTTCCGGGCGTTCAGCAGGTCGTCGCCCGATGTCAGGGACGGCAGGTTGTCCCTGACGGGCAGACCTTGGTCCCTTTCGCAGTACTTCTTCGCATCACCGTGGATCAGGCTGCAGGTGTCCTCGGCCTTCTTCCTCTGCTCACAGGTGGACCGCATGGGCGGCGTGAGCGAGTCGCAGTCGCCGTTCGCAATGTCGCGGTCGGCGCTGTACCAGCCAGTGATCCACCTCAGGTGGACCGCGTAGGCCTTGGCATCGGAAGGCTTGGACGGATCGAGGATGCGCCCGTATTCCAGCAGCATGAACGGCTTGACGACCAGTGCGTTGGTGATCGAGTCCTGTAGGGGGCGTGCTACGTCCTCGGCGGTGACCGGTTTTTCACTCGCCCGCTGTTCGCACTTGATCTCCGCGCTGCCGGCCATGCCGTCGCAGGGGCTCTTGCTGCCGACCTTCCCGCCCCAGTTGTACGAGTTGACCGACTGCTGGGCCACGCCAGCAGCCACCTGCTGCGCCTGACCGAGCGGGCCCTCCTGGGCGAGCAGGTAGTCGGGACGGACGAACGCGGACGCCGCGAACGCCGCGATGAGCAGCGTCAGAAAGATCTCGCCCAGACCGCGGCCGACACGACCCCGCACAATCATGAAACCGGCAAAGACGAACGCCCAGGCCAGCAGCAGGCCCTTCAACCCCAGAGTGTCGACGACTATGCGGTTGTAGGTGTCGGCGGCCTGCTGGGCCGGACGGGTCAGAATCTTCAGCAGTGGGAACCGTAGGGCCGTCTCGACGGACCATCCGGCCAGTCCGACCAGCAGTCGGATCAGTGTGAACAGTCCCGACAGGGCGAATGCCAGGGCCTGGGACTTGAAGGCGATGATGGAGCCGCCCTCCGCGTCCAGCTCGTATGAGTTGATCGGCACCCCCTCGGAGGAGGTGATGTTCAGCGGAGCGAGCAGGTCGCCGGTCTCGCTGTTGCTGCTCGCCGCGTACACCACCTGGGTGTTGACCAACAGGAACACCCCGGTGAGCAGCACCACGAATCCGGCTGAGCGCAGGGTGCCGCGGTCTGGACGAAACATCGTCAGCCCCGCCTCCGCCCGGCCACGCACCGGCGCCGCCAGACCACGAGCGCAGCCACGCCGGCTCCGGTCGGCACCAGCCGCCAGGTCGCGCCTGCATGGTGAGGTCCTGCCACGGAAGCGGTATAGCCGCGCTCGCAGTACGCCTTGGCGCGGCCCACGATGGGCGCGCATCGGTGACCGGCATGGGAGTCGGCGGCGAAGGCTTGCCCGGTGTGCGGCCACCACCCTTCGGGTACGCCGACCTGCAAGGCCAGCACCAGGACGCCGGCGGCCACGGTGATCACGGTGAGGATGCTTGAAGCTGCGGCGATGCGCCGGGAGCGGTCCCAAGAGGAAAGGGTCATCGGCTGTATTCCTTCGGACGGGCATCAGCGGCCTGGCCTGCGATGGGCGCAGACGTGGTCTGCGAGTCCGGGCTCGTGCGTCCTCCCGGTGTGGTGGTGATGGACGAGGCGATGCGCGGGATGCGGGGGATGACGGCTTTGACACGGCCGGTGTTCTGCCGCGGGCAGGTCAGCAGGAACTCCCCCTCCCGGCCCTTGTGCCCGACCGGAGACAGGCCGGTGGTTACCAGCCGCACCAGCTCTTCGTTGTTCGGGTCGAGCCCGATGAACTCCAGACCGCGGCGGGCTCGCTCACGGTCGGCAGTGCGGGAAAGGGCCCGGTAGGCCATCAGCCCGCGGTCCGGGCCGAGTTCCAGAGCGTCATGGGATGCGCCCAGCAGGCCGGCGCCGTGCTTACGACCGTCGTGAAGGATCTCGTGGACCAGGGCCGTGCCCTCGGCCGAGCTGGTGAGCCAGTACAGCTCGTCCAGCACCACCGCGGTGAACCGCTCGGGATCCTCGAACGCGGTCTGCCGGGCGATCGCGGCGATCAGGTAGAGCACCGCGCGGCCGATCAGTGCCTCCAGCGGCTGCTGGTGCAGGACCTCGGGCTTGTCGAACGCTGCCTTCGGCGGCAGCTTCAGACCGGTCGTGGTGATCACGATCATGTCGGACGTGCTGGAAGCGTCCAGCCGCACCGGCGGCAGGCCCGGGTCGAAGACCATCCGGGCCAGGGTGTTGGTGGCGACGACGCGGATGAGGCCGGCGAGGGTGGCGGCCGCGTCCTGCCGCTTGCCCGTTTCACCGATGGCCATCTCCTCGAGGACCTCCAGGACGCGGTGCATGGAGGGGGCGTTGTCGAGGGCGGCCTGCCCGACAGCGTGGTGGAGGACTTCGCCGCTCGTGCTCATCGGGCCGATGCCGAGTTGCAGGGTGAGGTAGGACAGGGCGTAGTGCCGTCCCTCGGGCCCGGCGAACATCCGAAGTGGGTCGATGGACACCTCGGCCTGGGCGGCGTCGATGATCTGGACACGGCCTTTCGCGGCGGTGCGGGCGAAGGTGGCCCATTCGCGTACAGGGGTGCGGTCGATGCAGATCGCGCAGCCGCCGCGCGCCCACACCGCTTCCGCGATCAGCTTCTGCAGCACGCTCTTGCCCGCGCCCAGATCCCCCACGATTCCCATGGATGCCGAGGCGTCGACCTTGGGTGCATCAGCCACGTTGATCATCACGGGCCGGGTAGTGCCGCAGTCCAGGTCGATGCCGAGGAACATTCCGTTCGGGTCGCCGACTTCGGCCGCGGTGAAGGCACCGGACAGCGCCCAGTCCTCGCTGATCTGGTGCTGGGTGAACTCGCGTACGATGCCGGGCCGTACCGTGCCAGGCAGGCCCAGGGTGAACAGGGCCTCCTGCAGACCGGCCGGGCGTACGGCGCGGTAGTCGGCACCCGCCAGCAGTGCGGCCAGCGCCCGCGCTCTCGCGTCGCAGACGGCGGCGGTCGGTCCCCACACCGTCAGCACAGTCACCGACTGCACCTCGACCTCCACGGATGTGCGGGACAGGCGGGCGTCCAGCTCGCCCAGGTCCCGGGCGGCCTCAGTGAGCGAGGCGGGCATGCCGGTCGGACGGGCGTCGTACTGGTCGGCCTGGTCGATCAACTCCGTCTTCTTGCGGCGCACCTGGTCGCGGGCCTTCTCCGCGGGCACGAGGGTGAGGTCGACGGTGTAGTCGACGGGAAAGTCGAGCGTTTCCAGCTGGGCGAACAGATCAGCGGCGTCCTGGCTGACGGCAGGCGGGCACTCGGCCAGCGCCAGCTGCGCCTGGTAGCCCACTCCTGCGTCGGACTCGATCTGCAGCCAGCGCCGGCCGAGCGGCGAGCCGGTATTCGCTCGCCACCAGGCCGTGCGGCCCGACCGTGTGATGCTGCCCGCGCCCTTGAGCTCGTCGACATCGTCGAGGTCGGGATCGATGCCGCCTTCCTGGAGGCGGACCTGGCCCAGGTCGGCGTAGCTGGGGGAGCGCAGCACACCGTCCTGGAGCTGCCCGCCATACAGCTCGCTGGTCTCGGCCTCGGTCAGCAGCGGCTCCGCCAGGCCGCGGTGGAGAGCGTGCTGGATCATCCACACGATTTCCGCCGGGCGGGCCGGGCGGAAGGCGATCCCGCCCGCGAGCGCGGCCTCCACCCTGGAGGCCTGCTCGCGGTAGGCGCTCACCTCGCGCCGTGCCACCGGTGCCGGGCGCATGCCCAGCATCGGCGCAATCTCGGCCCACGCCGCACCGAGTGTGGCCGACACCTGCATGCCGCCTGCCTCGGGCTGCAGAGGCACGGCCAGCCACAGGGTGCGGCGGTGCATCTCCTGGTCGTCCAAAAGTTCCAGGGTGGCCTCGACGTTCTCCACCCACGGGTGCCGGCCCGCACCGGGTGCGTGCTCGGCCGGCTCGAGGCCCTCGATCATCTTGAGGGCGATCTCGCCCGGGTCGATCTGTGCGCACAGACCGAACAGCCGCGGTGCCCCGGACAGCGAACGCACCAGATGTGTGATCTTGGCGAGCTGTTCGTCGCGGACTGCCGTCGGCACGTACGTGCCCTGGACGGTCTCCTCACGCTGTCCCTGCGCGTCGGGGCCGGGGTGCAGGCGGTATACGGCCCACACGCTGCCGTGCGTCGACCACACCAGGTGCCCGGCGATGTGACGGATCGGAACCCTCATCGCGCACCCCCGTGCTGAGCGAGCGCGAGGAGCTGCTGCACACCCGAGACCGGATCCTCGGCCACGGCAGCAGCGACCGGCTGTGGGCGGCCGGGCAGGGACGAGCGGGCTGGGGCCGGATTCGGTTGCGGCGCCCGGGCTGGACGTCGCTGAACCGCGCGCGATGGAGCGGCCTGCGCAGCGAGGCCGGGCGTGTGGGCGTCCTCGATGGTGAAGCCGCCGAGCAGGGGGTGGGCAGCGCGATCGCGGGCGGCCCGGCCACCGATCCGCCCTCCCCGGGGCTGCCAGAGAAGCAGGACCCAGCCCAAAGCGGCCTGCAGCGGCGCACGGCCGCGGATCTTCGGCCGGCGTACCGCCCAGATGGCCAGCACCCACGCCAGGATGGGCAGCGGGAAGATCCACGACCACCAGCTGATCGTCTTGATCAGCAGGAAGCCGCCGCCGACGGCGAGAGCGATCTGCGCGGGCGTGTAGGGGCCGAGGGGGACCTTCCAGTCGGCTACCTTGCCCAGCACCCAGGGGTGGCGACGGGCTGCGGTGTAGAAGCGGCCCATCCGCGCCGCGTCTGCCGCGCTCACAGCCGGCCTCCGACGCCCGGGGAGTGGTCACGGGAGGAGGGGAGTTCGGACTGGACGATGCCGGGGACGGCGGGTGCGCCCTTGGCCGGGTTCTTCACCTCATCCACGAACATGTTCGCGAGACTGTCCCGGGAGTTGTACAGGCCGAGCGCGATGATCATCAGCAGCAAGGCGCCGATCCCGGCCTTGAGGCTGAACTTCTGAACCATGATGACGACGACCAGGCAGATCAGACCCGCCTGCAGCCCCTTGGTGGCCCAGTCCTTGAACATGTTGATCCACGAGGTGCCGAGGTCGTCCAGCTGCCCGGCGAGCATGAAGCTGTGCACCGTGTTCACCGCGCACCCCCCTCGTGGGCAGTCCCGGACTGAAGCGCCGCGACTTCCCACCGGCCAGAGCGGGCCTTGAGCGTGAGCTCGTAGGCCAGCGGCCACCGGCCGGCGGCGTCCCGGGCTTCCACCGAGGCCAGGACGTGCACCGCCATGCCGTCGGCCGGTACCTTCTCGGCGGCCGCGGCCTCCTCGGTGGCCGATACCTGCTGGACGGTGACCGCCGTGTACGGGGCGGGGGAGACCCGCGCCAACGTCACTCCGGGCGCGAGGTAGCGGTCGACCTCTCCGGCACCCGTCAGGTAGGCGGCGAGGAACTCCCCGACGGCGGAGGACAGACCCCCCTCGGGGACCGTCACGCCGTAACGCGACTTCGGCACCGAGGCGCGGGCCGGACCCGCCACCACGCCGGGCGCACCGGTCACCGTGAACGAGACACCCGCGCCGTCGGCGACCACCGGCACCGCGTAGTACCGCACCGAGCCGTCGGCGTACTGCGCAGCCACCGTCACCGACCACGCATCGCCACCGCGCTGCGCAGTGCGCACCGCCGTCACGGACTGCGGCGCCGGGTGCGCATCGGAGGCGAGGTTGGGCAGGTCGACGCCCGGCGCCATCGACTGCGCAAGCCGCGCCTGCGCACTCGTCTCGTCGCCGGCGCTGCTGTGCAACCAGGCGTTGAGGAACAGCTGCGCATAGCCGCTCGGATCGGCGGTGGCCGCGGCGGTGCGCACCGCCGCGGTCTTGTTCGGCGTAGCCGCCTGGACCGTGGTCGGGGTGGAGGCGACGGCGACGTACAGGGCGATGGGGCCGGCGGCGATGGCGGTCAGCACTGCTACCCGCGACAGGCGTACCCGGCGCCGCATCGACTCCAGTTGGGCGCCTGCCGCCATCGGAGTAGCTGCCTCGCTGTCCGAGGCCTGCTTGCCAGGGGACATGGTCAAACTCCCAGGTCAGAACCGGATGTTGCAGACCTTGAGAAAACCCGCCGGCCCCGACCCGACCACCGACCACCAGACCCCGACCAAAGTCACGATGGGGATACGAAGTCCGTGGTCGGGGTCATGGTCGGTCCGACCACAGGCCCAACCATGGCTGGCCGTAAGCGGACGACGGGACATCGCGACCCGCACGGTCGTCGGACCAGGCGACCGTGGATGCCCACGTGAAGCTCGCCCTACCCCCCCCGGTGATGCGCAGACGGCAGCTCCCAGGACCCTGTCAGGCGCCTGCGCAGTGCCCCATCCGGGATCTGCGCAGCGGAAGCACAGGAACCACGGGATCGATTGCGCAGCCTGACCACGCATGCGACTGCGCAGGATCCTCGGCCGGTTGCGCAGGGCCGGATGCGCACGGCCCGTGGGCCGCTGCGCAGTGATCCTCCGCCAACTTGAAATCACAGGTCAAAGGGCTGGCATGACCGGCTCTCGGAGTGCTCACGCTGGCCGTGGGTGACTGTCTGCGCGGTAGATCATCTGTCAGCGATTGGCTTCGAGGTCTGTCAGGAAGAGCATGGAGTCTCGGAGGCGGTCGACGGGCGAAGTGCCCATGGCGCCGACAGGTTCCGGCCGAAGACAGCCGAGCGGCGTCGATCAACCCAGCGATGCGGTTGCCGCACGCAGCTCTTCCAGGGCTGCCAGTGCATGCGGCGCGAGCCCTTCTGTGTCATCACGATCGCTTTCGGACCACTGGGCGTAGCCTCGCTTGAACGCGAGGACGCCCAGCTCGCCCGCGAGTTGCGCAGTCGCTTCGGGGACGCCGCGGGCGATGAGCGCGGCTGTCATGGCTGCCGCGAGACCGACGCTCTTGAGGGCATCGCGCTCTTGTAGTTCGGTGCTGGCTGCCACGGCTGCTTTGAGGCGGGGGCCGAGTTCGCGGTTCGCTGGTCCCATGGCGCTCGATGCGCGCTCGAGACCGGCTGCTACCGCCTGGAGCGGGCCGGCACTCGCAGGGGCCTCGCTGATGCCGTCGGCGAGCAGCCTGCTGAGCGTTTCCTGGCCGGCGACCAGCAGCTCGCGCTTGTCGGAGAAGTGCCGGAAGAAGGTGCTCTTGGTGACGCCGGCGCGCTCGGCGATCTGCGTCACCGTGGTGGCGTCGTACCCCTGCTCGGTGAACAGGTCGACGGCCGCGACGACGAGTCGCTGGGCCGCTCCCGGTTGCCATCTAGCCATGAGACCAGGATAGGTGATGGGACACCTGTCCCATCACCGTGTAGGGTCAGTGATGGGACAAGAGTCCCATCACTTTCAGGGAGAGCTCATGCATGTCTTCGTCACGGGCGGTACCGGCACCATCGGCTCCGCCGTCGTCGCCGAACTACTCGGCAACGGCCACACCGTTCTCGCACTGGCTCGCTCGGACGGCTCCGCGCAGGCTCTCGAGACAGCCGGTGCCAAGGCGCTGCGAGGGGAACTGGCGGACCTCGACCTCCTGCGGTCCGGCGCAGCGCAGTGCGACGGCGTGATCAGTCTGGCATTCGGGCGCGACTACGGCAGTCCGGACGCTCTCGCGCAGGCCATCGCCGAGGAGAGCGCCGCTCTCACCGTGCTGGGGCAGGAACTGATCGGAAGCGACCGCCCGATCGTCACGGTCTCCGGCACGCCCTGGGTGCCGGGACGTGCCTCTGTCGAGGCCGATCCGCTGCCGACCGACGGACCGGTGGGCGGTCGGGGCCGTTCGGTCAACGCGCTGCTGGACCTCGCCTCGCGCGGTGTGCGCAGCACGGCCGTCCGCATGTGTCCAGGTACTCCTCTGAGTGCACCGCCGAGTACGAAGTTGTGTGCACCACAGCTCAGGCCACGTCGGTGTCCCGCTCGATGGCCTGGAGGCGG
>NZ_JBHXVE010000033.1:0-84789 GCF_042672505.1 Streptomyces sp. NPDC127190 | reverse complement strand
CCCCGCACCGCCTCCTTCAGCGTGCCGGACAGACCCTCCGGGTTGGTGTTGTCCGCGATCCAGCGCAGCGGCGAGTCCACCGGCGCCCCCACCAGATCCTCGCGCCCGGAGTGCACCACCCCGTGGATGTCGGCCACCACCGCGTTCTTCACCCCGGCCGCCAGCAGCAGCTTCAGGATCGCCGTACCCGCGGCCCCGGCACCCGACATCACCACCCGGATGCCCTCGATCGCCTTGCCCGTCACCCGCAGCGCGTTCGTCAGCGCCGCCAGCACCACGATCGCCGTACCGTGCTGGTCGTCATGGAACACCGGAATGTCCAGCGCCTCCCGCAGCCGCGCCTCGATCTCGAAACAGCGCGGCGCGGAGATGTCCTCCAGGTTGATCCCCGCGAAGCCCGGCGCGATCGCCTTGACGATCTCCACGATCGCGTCCGTGTCCTGGGTGTCCAGACAGATCGGCCAGGCGTCGATCCCGGCGAACCGCTTGAACAGCGCCGCCTTGCCCTCCATCACCGGCAGCGCCGCCTTCGGGCCGATGTTGCCCAGCCCCAGCACCGCCGAGCCGTCCGTCACGACCGCAACCGAGTTCCGCTTGATCGTCAGCCGGCGCGCGTCCTCCGGGTTCTCCGCGATCGCCATGCACACCCGCGCCACACCCGGGGTGTAGACCATGGACAGGTCGTCACGGTTGCGGATCGGGTGCTTCGACGCCATCTCGATCTTGCCACCGAGGTGCATCAGGAACGTACGGTCCGAGACCTTGCCCAGCGTGACACCCTCGATGCCGCGCAGCTTCTCCACGATCTCCTCGGCGTGCGCCGTGGAGGTGGCCGCGATGGTCACGTCGATCCGGAGCTTCTCGTGACCGGAAGCGGTGACGTCGAGGCCGGTCACCGAGCCTCCGGAGGACTCCACCGCGGTGGTGAGCTGCGAGACGGCCGTTCCGCTCGCGGGCACCTCCAGCCGGATGGTCATCGAGTAGGAGACGCTGGGCGCCGTTGCCATGGCCGACTTCCTCTGCTTTCACCGTGTCGCGAGATTGTGCCGTCCGATCGTCGCACCTACCGCTCAGTACGCGGTAGCCGTCCAGGATTGCGGACGTTGTGTTCACGGCTGCCGCTCGGCGGGTGCGCGATTCCCTTGGGGCTTCCCGGTGGTTTCGGAAAACCACTTCCACCATACGAGAGACGATCAGACAAAGAAAGAGACCCACGTCACAACCGAAGGTTGGGAACGTGGGCCTCTCTCCACGTAGGTGGCACCGACCCGCCATGCTCGCCTCGCGGCAAGTGGTCCCTCGCAGGGACGAAGGTTGGGCCCGGGGGCTTGGATCGAGCCGGTGCCGCATCCAGGCTAACAAACGGATGCCGGAAGCCGATTCCCCTCCGCGGAGTTCAGTCCCGCAGCAGGTCCGGCACCCCGTCCGCGTCCGGCTCGTCCCGCTCGCCGGAGACGACCGTCAGCTGCTGGGTCGCCCGGGTCAGCGCCACGTACAGCACGCGCAGCCCGGCCGGCGACTCGTCGGCGATCTCCGCGGGCGACACGACGACCGTCGCGTCGTACTCCAGCCCCTTGGCCTCCAGGCTGCCGAGCGCCACCACCCGGTCGCCGAGCCCGGCCAGCCAGCGCCGGGCCTCCTCGCGCCGGTTCATCGCGACGACGACGCCGACCGTGCCGTCCACCAGCTCCAGCAGCCGCTCCGCCTCGGCCCGCACGGTCCGGGCGAGCGACTCCCCCACGACCGCGAACCGCGGCTGCACCCCGGTGGACCGTACGGCGCTGGGCGACTCGGAGCCCGGCATGGCGAGCGCGAGCACCTTGGCGGCCAGCTCGGCGATCTCGGCCGGGTTGCGGTAGTTCACGGTGAGCTGGAAGCGGCGCCGGGGCCGGCTGCCGAGGGCCTCGTCGCGCGCCTCGGCCGCCTCGTCCGGGTCGGACCAGGAGGACTGGGCCGGGTCGCCGACCACGGTCCAGGTGGCGTGCCGGCCGCGGCGGCCGACCATGCGCCACTGCATCGGGGTCAGGTCCTGCGCCTCGTCCACGATCACGTGCGCGTACTCGGTGCGCTCCTGCGCCAGCCGCTCGGCCCGCTCCCGCTGCGACTCCTCGCGCACCGGCATCAGCTCCTCCAGGCCGGTGAGCTGGTCCAGCGGGTCCAGCTCGCGCCGCTTCCTCGGGCGGGCCGGGGCGCCGAGGATCGCCTGGAGCTCGTCCAGCATGGCGATGTCGTGCACGGAGTAGCCGTCCCGCTTCAGCGAGCGGGCGACCTTGCGCACCTCTCCCGGGTTCAGGATCCGCCGGGCCCAGCGGCCGAGCCGCCTCTCGTCGGCCATGGCGGCGAGCACCCCCTTCGGGGTCAGCTCGGGCCACCAGGCGTCGAGGAAGGCGAGGAAGGAGTCCTCGGTGGTGACGTCCTCGTCGAAGGAGGAGCGCAGCTCGGCGGCCAGCTCCGGGTCGGTGTGCCGGGTGGCGGCGCCCGACGCGGCCCACAGGGCGTCCAGCAGCAGCTTGCGGGCGCGCGGCCGGAGCAGGTTGACGGGCGCGGTGCCGCCGAGGGCCGTACGGCGGATACGTTCCAGCTCCGCCGCCTCCAGTTCGAGGCGGCGCCCGAAGGCGACGACCCGCAGCCGGGTGGGCGGCCCGGCGGCCGGCTCCCCACTCGGCCCCAGCTCCAGGGCGCCCCGGGCGGCCTTGCGCAGCACCTTCAGCATCCGGTACGAGCCCTTGGCGCGGGCCACGGACGGGGAGTCGTACAGCGTCGCCTCGGCCCCGTCGACCAGCGAGCCGATGGCGCGGATGGCCACCTGGCCCTCCTCGCCGAGCGAGGGCAGCACGCCCTCGGTGTAGGCGACCAGCAGCGGGGTCGGGGAGACGATCAGGATGCCGCCGGCGTACCGCCGTCTGTCCTGGTAGAGCAGATAGGCGGCCCGGTGCAGGGCGACGGCCGTCTTGCCGGTGCCCGGCCCGCCCTCGACCTGGGTGATGGACGCGGCGGGCGCGCGGATGACGAGGTCCTGCTCGGCCTGGATGGAGGAGACGATGTCCCGCATGGTGTGGCTGCGGGCCTGGCCGAGGGCGGCCATCAGGGCGCCGTCGCCGATGACGGGCAGCGTGCTGCCGTCGAGGTAGGCGGTCAGCTCGGGGCGCATCAGGTCGTCCTCGACGCCGAGCACCCGGCGCCCCTTGGACCGGATGACCCGGCGCCGTACGACCCGTCCCGGCGCCACGGGCGTGGACCGGTAGAACGGCGCGGCGGCGGGCGCGCGCCAGTCGATGACCAGCGGCGAGTAGTCCTCGTCGAGGACGCCGATCCGGCCGATGTGCAGGGTCTCGGCGATGTCGGCGGTGTTGTCCTCGCGGACGGCCCCCTCGGCGGGCTCGACCGCCGTGTAGGCCCCGTCGGGACCCTTCTTCCCGTCCTTGCCGAGCAGCAGGTCGATCCGGCCGAACAGGAAGTCCTCGAACTCGTTGTTGAGCCGGTTCAGATGGATGCCGGCCCGGAAGACCTGTGCGTCCCGCTCGGCGAGCGCGCCCGGGGTGCCGACCTGGCCGCGCTTGGCCGCGTCGTTCATCAGGAACTCGGCCTCGTGGATCTTCTCCTCGAGCCGCCGGTACACCCGGTCCAGGTGTTCCTGTTCGACGCTGATCTCTCGGTCACGGACGGAGTCGTGTGCGTCGTGTACCGAGCCGACCGCGGACTGCTGAACCTGAGCGGCCACCGGGCCCCCTTCTGACGTGCTGGGCAGCCGTCAACCGTACGCGAAGAGGGACTGTGAAGGCTACGGGAGCGCAGTTCCCCGGGCCGCCCCGGGGAACTGCCTGCCGCGGACGCGCTAGGCGCCGACCTGCACCAGCTTCTTCCCCTGGAAGGTCACCACCTCGAAGTGGTCGATCTCGTTGGGCTTGAAGGCCGCGGCCCCGCCGATGTACAGCGGCTTCCGCGCCTGCTCCGTCTTGGCGTCGGGGATGCCGTACCCCCAGTCCGGGACGGACCAGGAGGACATGGTGACGCGCTGGCCGTTCTTGGCGACGAGCACCAGGCTGCACTTGAGCGGACCCTTGGCGCCCTTCAGCTCCAGGACCGCCTGGGTGCCCCAGTCCTTGCCCTGCATGCCGACGGTCGCGCTGATGCCGGACGACGGGTCGGTGGCCGACTTCTTCTCGGGCATGGCCTCGAAGGTGGTCTGCGGCGAGGAGGCCGCGACCTGTCCGCCCCCGTCGGAGCCGCTGTTCACGGCGACCGCGGCCAGCGGCCCGGCGATGATCAGCGCCGCCGCGGCCGCGACCATGTAGAAGCTGCGCCGCCGCTTGCGCGCACGGTGCTCGGCGACCTCGTCGACCAGCCGCTCCACCAGCCGTGGACTGGGCCTGGCGGACAGCGACTCGCCGATCGCCGGGGTGCTCCCGGAGCCGGGCAGGTCGGCCAGCGCGGCCAGCATCGGCTCCATGCCGGCCAGCTCGTCCAGCTGCTGGGCGCACCACTCGCAGCCGGCGAGATGCGCCTCGAAAGCGGTTGCCTCGGCGTCGTCGAGAATCCCGAGGGCGTAGGCGCCGACGGTCTCGTGCTCGTTCGGCACCGAAGATCCCGAACTGGGGTTCATAGGCCCAGGCATACCCGGACCACCTGCACCGAATCCCTGCATTCCCCCGTATCCGCTGCTGCTCATCACGCCGTCACCCCCCGCTCTTCCAGTGCCAGCTTCATCGACCGCAGGGCGTAGAACACCCGGGAGCGCACCGTGCCACTGGGGATACCCAGCGTCTCGGCCGCCTCATTGACCGTACGCCCTTTGAAGTACGTCTCGACGAGAACCTCCCGGTGGGCAGGGGTCAGGTCGTCGAGTGCGTCCGACAGCGTCATCAGCCACAGCGCCTTGTCGATCTCGTCCTCCGCGGGGATGACCTCCAGCGGCGACGGATCGACCTCCTGCGGCCGGGCCTGCCGGCTGCGGTGGCCGTCGATGACGATGCGACGCGCGACCGTCACCAGCCAGGGGCGTACCGAACCGGTCGCCCGATTGAGCTGACCGGCGTTCTTCCAGGCACGGATGAGCGTTTCCTGTACGACGTCCTCGGCCCGCTGCCGGTCACCGGCGACCAGCCGCAGGACATACGCGAGCAAGGGGCCGGCGTGCTCCCGGTACAGCGCGCGCATCAGCTCCTCGTCAGGTTCCGAGGGCTGTGAGGGCTGTGAGGACATGCGATGTCGGGCCCTCGATCCACGTTCATTGGCCACGGCCGCATCCTTGCGCACGCCCACCTCCGGTGTCCGGGGGTTCCCCCAGTCATTCGCTCGCCCACCCGTACGGACGGGGGTGGCGCGATGTTCAAAGGGAGGCGGGTGTTTCCTCGAAAACGGCGCGCCGACCGGGACATGCCACCACATTCCCACCACGCCGCCTTCACTTTTCCGACACGCGACCGGAGGGAGGCCCTCCGGCGGATGTCGCGAAGATCACGCGACCGCCGGGCCGGAGGTGCCGGCGGCCCTGCGCCGGTGCCGGGCCACCCGCTCCCGGTTCCCGCACACCTCACTGGAGCACCAGCGCCGCCGACGCCCGCGCGAGGTGTCCAGATAGACCAGCGGACACGCGTCCCCCGCACACTGCCGTACGGCCGCCCGTGCGACGGGGTCGGTGAGCAGCTCGACGGCGTCCCGGGCGAGGAGGGCGAGCAGGGCGGCGCAGCCGGGCGGGGCGGCCAGCTCCCGGCCGAGCGAACCGTCGCACCGGCGCACCGCGCACGGCACGGGGGTCGCGGCACGGGCGGCCGCGTTGACGAACCCGAGGGCGCTTTCGTACGACGCCTCCTCCTCCGGCACCGGCCGCACCAGCCGCCCCACCTGCTCCCGCAACGCCCGGAACTCGCCGACCCAGCCCGGTCCCGCGTGCTCCAGCGAGGTCCCGGCCGGCACCAGCCCGGCCCCGGCGATCCATGCGCGCAGCGCGCCGACGCCGTCGAGCCGCTCGACGGGATGATCGGTGGCGAGCAGATCGAGACAGATCCGCCCGGCATCGAACCGCACTGCCATGTGCCTGTCACCACCTCGGCCGAAGCGTGCCGCTCCTCCCCACAGTGCCGCTACGAAGCGACGGCCGGAACCCCTCGGCGCTTCCCGGGCCTCTCAGCCCTCGGGTGAGCCGTATGTCAAGATCCCCGTATGGCAGAGAACGTATTCTTCGACATCACCATCGACGACCAGCCCGCCGGCCGGATCGTCTTCAAGCTGTACGACGAGGACGTCCCGAAGACGGCCCGGAACTTCCGCGAGCTGGCCACGGGCGAGCACGGCTTCGGCTACGAGGGCTCCTCCTTCCACCGCGTCATCCCCCAGTTCATGCTCCAGGGCGGTGACTTCACGCGCGGTGACGGCACCGGCGGCAAGAGCATCTACGGCGAGAAGTTCGCGGACGAGAACTTCACCCACAAGCACACCCGGCCCGGCCTGCTGTCCATGGCCAACGCGGGCAAGAACACCAACGGCTCGCAGTTCTTCATCACCACCGTCGTCACCCCGTGGCTGGACGGCAAGCACGTCGTCTTCGGCGAGGTCGTCGAGGGCATGGACCTGGTGAAGCAGATCGAGTCGCTGGGCTCGCAGAGCGGCCGGCTGAGCAAGAAGGTCACCATCGCCAAGTCGGGCACGGTCTGATCCGCGCCCGGTGCCGGTGATCGCCCCGGGCCCGGCTCACACGTCCGCGTACTTCGCGTCCGTCGCCGGGTCCAGGGCGAGCCGGTAGCCCCGCTTCACCACGGTCTGGATCAGCTTCGGCGCGCCCAGGGCCGTACGGAGGCGGGCCATCGCCGTCTCCACGGCGTGTTCGTCGCGGCCCGCGCCGGGCAGGGCGCGCAGCAGCTCCGCCCGGGCCACCACCCAGCCCGGCCGCCGGGACAGCGCCCGCAGCAGGGACATCCCCGCCGGGGGCACCGGCTTCAACGCCCCGTCCACCAGGACCGCGTGGCCGCGGATCTCCACCCGGTGCCCGGCGACCGGCAGCGCCCTGGCCCGGGACGGGAGTTCCTGGCACAGCAGCTGCACCAGAGGGCCGAGGCGGAAGCGTTCCGGCTGGACCGTGTCCACGCCCGCCGCCTGGAGCGGAACGGCCGTGACCGGGCCCACGCAGGCCGGCAGGACGTCGTGGCCGAGGGCGGCCAGCAGTTCCTCCAGCAGCCCCCGCTTCTCCGCCCGGGAGAGCAGGGAGGCCGCCGCCGGGGCACTCGTGAAGGTGAGCGCGTCCACCGTGCGGGAGACCGCCGCGTCCAGCAGGCGGTCCAGCGGGGCCAGGTCCTCCGGCGGCATCCAGCGGTACACCGGGACCGGGACCACCTCGGCCCCGCCGGCCCGCAGGGACTCCACGAAGCCGGGCAGCGGCTCGCCGTGCAGCTGTACGGCGATACGGCGGCCGTCCACGCCCTCTTCCAGCAGGCGGTCCAGGACCTCCGCCAGGGACTCCGAGGACGGGGACCACTCCTCCGTGAGGCCGACGGCCCGTATGGCGCCCTTGACCTTGGGGCCGCGGGCCAGCAGCTCGACACCGCGCAGCCGGCCGAGGAGCTGCTCGCCGAGGCCCCAGCCGTCCGCCGCCTCGATCCAGCCGCGGAAGCCGATCGCGGTCGTGGCCACCACCACGTCCGGCGCGTTACCGATGATCTCCTGGGTGGCGGCGAGGAGTTCACCGTCGTCGGCGAGCGGCACGATGCGCAGGGCGGGCGCGTGCAGGACGGCCGCGCCGCGCCGCTGGAGCAGGGCACCCAGCTCGTCGGCCCGGCGCGCGGCGGTGACGCCCACGGTGAATCCCGCGAGCGGCCCGTGCTCCGAGGCTCCGGGGACTCCGGGCGCTCCAGGAGCCGCGGGGTGCTGCTCTTCGTCGTACATGGGGCCTCTCCTAGCTGACCGGCACGGCCGAAATCGAGCCTGTCAACGGCGCGTGACAGGCTCGGTTCGGCTCGATGTCACCGGTGTTACGTCACACGTCGGCGTAGCTGAGCTGCGCCTTCGTCTCCGAGGATGCCTCCGGGGCGGCCGCCGCGGACGCCGTACGGCCGACCGGCCGGCGAAGGTATACGGCCCAGGTCACGGCGAAGCAGACGCCGTAGTAGGCGAGGAAGGCGACGAACGCGCCGGTGCCGGAGCCGTAGGTCAGGAAGGACTGGCGGAAGGCGAGGTTGATGCCGACGCCGCCGAGCGCGCCGACCGCGCCGATCAGCCCCATCGAGGCGCCGGACAGCCGGCGGCCGTACGCCACGGCCTCCTCCCCGGTCAGCCCCTTGGCCAGGGCCTTGTTCTGGAAGATGCCCGGGATCATCTTGAACGTCGAGCCGTTGCCGGTCCCGGTGAGCACGAAGAGCACGACGAACGCGACGACGAACAGCGGCAGCGACCTCTGCACGCTCGCGAGGACCAGGACGGCGGTGGCGGCGGCCATGGCGACATAGTTCCAGAGCGTGATCCTCGCACCGCCGAACCGGTCCGCGAGCCGGCCGCCGAGGGGCCGGACCAGCGAGCCGAGCAGCGGGCCCATGAAGGTCAGATAGGTCGCCTGGAGCGGGGTGCGGCCGAACTGGTTCGTCAGGACCTGGCCGAAGGCGAAGCTGTAGCCGATGAAGGAGCCGAAGGTGCCGATGTAGAGCAGGGACATGATCCAGGTGTGGGCGTCCCTCGCCGCGTCCTTGGCCGCGCCGGTGTCGTTCTTCACCGTCGCCAGGTTGTCCATGAACAGCGCGGCACAGCAGGCGGCCACGACGATCAGCGGGATGTAGATGCCGAGCAGCACGCGCGGACCGCCGCCCGCCCCGATCACGGCCAGCGCCACCAGCTGGATCGCGGCCACGCCGACGTTGCCGCCGCCCGCGTTCAGACCGAGCGCCCAGCCCTTCCTGCGCAGCGGGAAGAAGGCGTTGATGTTGGTCATGGAAGAAGCGAAGTTGCCGCCGCCGATCCCGGCCAGCAGGCCGACCAGCAGGAACGTGCCGAAGGACGTGCCCGGCGTCATGACGGCGAAGGCGGCGACGGTCGGTACGAGCAGCAGGCCGGCCGAGATGATCGTCCAGTTCCGGCCGCCGAAGACGGCGACGGCGAAGGTGTAGGGCACCCGGACGACCGCGCCGACGAGCGTGACCATCGAGGTCAGCAGGAACTTGTCGGCGGGGGTCAGGCCGTACTCGGGGCCCATGAAGAGGACGAGGACGGACCACAGGGTCCAGACCGAGAAGCCGATGTGCTCGGAGAGGACGGAGAACCAGAGGTTGCGGTTCGCGATCCGCGCCCCGGTCGCCTTCCAGAATCCCTCGTCCTCCGGATCCCACCGCTCGATCCAGCGGCCGCTGCGTCGGGTAGGAGCTGGCTCTGTCATCACGCCTCCACGGTGCTGCTCGGGCTGCTGCCACATAGTGACCGAGCCGACGGTAGGGAGGGCTCGTTTCCGCGCTGTGGCTGTGGGTGACCGGAAGGGAACGTTGCTCTCACTCGCCGAGGGCGCCTCCGGTGAGGGCGCCACCGGTGAGGGCGCCACCGGTGAGGGCGCCGGCCATCACCGCGCGGTCCGCGTCCGGGGTCCAGCCGTCCGCCGGCCGGCGCAGCCACCCCTCCGCCCGGGCGATCTCCGCCGCCGCGCCGCGCAGCGCGTCCAGCCCGGGGTGGACCAGTCCCCTGCGCCACACCAGCGACACCGGGGACAGCGGGACGGGGTCGACCAGCGGTCTGCGGACCGTGCGGGGAAGTGGCGGGAAATCGACCACCGCCAGCACCGGATGCCCGGTCTTGGCCGTGAGCCGCTCGAACTCCTCCTCCCCGACGGCCAGCGGCTGCGGCGGCGCGAGCCGGATGCCGTGCCCGGCGAAGAGCCGGCGGGCCAGATCGGTCCACTCCGGGGTGCGCGGGTTGCCCGCACCGGCGTACACCGTCTCCCCGGCCAGCGCCGCCACCGGCACCGGCTCCCCCGGCGACCCGGCGAGGGGATGGCTCTCGGGCAGGATCACGGCCATCGGCTCGTAGCGCACCGGCTGCTGCTCAAGGCCCGACCGCAGTGCCGGGTCCAGGCCGGCGAAACGGCCGAAGGAGACGTCCAGGCGGCCGGCGAGGAGTTCGGTCGCGGCGCCGGTCAGACCGCTCTCGTAGCGGGCCATCAGCTCGCAGTCCGGGGCGAGTTCACGGGCCCGGTGCAGCACCCGGCGGCCGGTGGCCAGGCCCGGCGAGTTGAGGTCGACCAGCAGCGGGCGGGGCCGGCGGAACGCGGCGAGCAGCTCCTCCTGCGCGGCGAGCACCCCGCGCGCGAGCGGCAGCAGGCGCTCGCCGTCCGCCGTCAGCGTCACCTGCCGGGTGGTGCGCACGAACAGCTCGGCCCCCAGCTCCCGTTCCAGCCGCCGTACATCCCGGCTGAGCGCCTGCTGGGCGACGTACAGCCGGGCCGCCGCCCGGGTGAAGTGCAGCTCCTCGGCGACCGTGACGAAGGCGCGCAAGAGTCGGGGATCGATGTGGTCGGCCATGACGGAGAACGTACAAGCACGGCGATTGACACCACCAGTGCGTGAATCGGCGCCGAGCAGGTGTTGGACCCCTTGATCCACTCCCGGCCAGGGTGGACGCATGCCCCCGCTCATATCCCACGCCCACGGCTACCGCCGGCTCTTCTCCCGCCCCGGCACCCGCGCCTTCACCGCCGGCAACCTCCTCGCCCGCCTGCCCATGGGCATGTTCAGCGTCAGCGCGGTGGTGATGATCGCCGGCTCGCGCGGCTCGTACGCCCTCGCCGGTGCCGTCACCGCGACCGGACTCGCGGCGACCGCGCTGGCCGGGCCCTGGATCGCCCGGCTCGTCGACCGCCACGGGCAGGCCCGGGTCGCCGTACCGGCCACCGCCGTCGCCGTGCTCGGCAGTCTCGCCCTGCTGCTGTGCGTGCGGTACGGCGCCCCCGACTGGACCCTGTTCGCCGCCTACGCCCTCACCGCCACCACCCCCAACATCGGCGGCCTGTCCCGCGCCCGCTGGGCCCATCTGCTGGAGCGGGAGCCGGACGCCCTGCACACCGCCAACTCCTTCGAACAGGCCGCCGACGAGCTGTGCTTCATGCTCGGCCCGGTGCTCGCGTCCTTTCTGACCGGCACATTCTTCCCGGAGGCGGGCACCCTCACCGGCGCGGTGCTGCTGCTGGCCGGGATGCTGCTGTTCACCGCGCAGCGGGCCACCGAACCGCCGCCCCGGGCGCGCGCGAAGACGCCGTCACCGCTGCGCGCCCCCGGTATCCGGCCGCTGCTGGCCTGCTGCACGGCCACCGGGGCGGTGTTCGGTTCGATGGAGGTCGTCACCATCGCGTACGCCGACGCGCAGGGGCACCGCGCGGCGGCCGGGGTCGTCCTCGCCCTCCAGGCGGCGGGCTCCTGTGCGGCGGGCCTGCTGTACGGCGCGCTGAAACCGGCCGGGCTGCGGCTGGGGCACTGCCTGGCGGCGATGGCCCTGCTGATGACGCTGCCCTGGGCGGCCGCCGGCCTGACCGGCGCCCTGCCGGTGCTCGCGGTGGCGCTGCTGGTGGCGGGCATGGCGACCGCGCCGACCATGGTGACGACGATGACCCTGGTGCAGACGCGCACCCCGGCCGGCCGGCTCAACGAGGGCATGAGCCTGATGGTGACCGGCCTGCTCACCGGCATCGCCTGCGGCTCGGCGCTGGGCGGCTGGGCGGCCCAGCACACCTCGCCGGGCACCGGCTTTCTCGTCCCGGTCGCGGCGGCGGCCACGGCACTGCTGGTCGGCGCTGCGGCGAAGGCGTAGAGCGGCACACGCCGGCCCCCTGCGTCGAACCGCTTCCGCCATTCCTCACAGACCGGTTGACGCCCCCGCCACCCCCCTCTTACCGTCCTCTGTCGAAGCGCTTCGACGCACACGGTGCCCCGACACACCGCCGGATCGAACGGCATCGACAGACATCGACCAGCACTGACAGGCACCGACCGGCACGAACTGCATCGAACGAGTCCGGCCCACGTAAGGGGTGCGCGTGAAGTTCACCGACGGCTACTGGCTGCTCCGCGAGGGCGTCACCGCCGCCCACCCGGCGCAGGTGCTCGACGTCACCGCGCGGGACGGCACGCTGACGGTGCACGCGCCGGCCCGGCCCGTACGGCACCGCGGCGACCTGCTGAAGGGGCCGGTCCTGACGATCACCGCGCACGCCCCCCTGCCCGGTGTCATCGGCATCACCCTCACCCACTTCGCGGGCGAGCAGCCGCGCGGCCCCGCGTTCGAGGTGCACACCGAGCAGCACACGCCCCAGGTGTCGTACGACGACGAGCACGCCGCCCTCACCTCCGGCGAGCTGTCCGTGCGCTTCGCCCGGACCGGGCCGTGGCGGATGGAGTTCCGGGCCCGCGGCCGCACCCTCACCGCCAGCGGCCCCAAGGGCATGGGCGTCATGCGGGACGCGACCGGCGCCCACTACCTGCGCGAGCAGCTGGGGCTCGGGGTGGGCACCTCGGTGTACGGGCTGGGCGAACGGTTCGGGCCGCTGGTGAAGAACGGGCAGACCGTCGACATCTGGAACGCCGACGGCGGCACGGCCACCGAACAGGCCTACAAGAACGTGCCGTTCTACCTCACCGACGCGGGCTACGGCGTGTTCGTGGACCACCCCGGCAGGGTCTCCTTCGAGGTCGGCTCGGAGACGGTCTCCCAGGTCCAGTTCAGCGCGGAGACCCAGCAGCTCACGTACTACGTCGTCGACGGCCCGAGCCCCCGGGAGATCCTGCGCCGGTACACCGCCCTCACCGGCCGCCCGGCGCTGCCGCCCGCCTGGTCCTTCGGCCTGTGGCTGTCCACGTCCTTCACCACCGCCTACGACGAGGAGACGGTCACCTCCTTCATCGAGGGCATGCGGGAGCGCGAACTGCCGCTGTCCGTCTTCCACTTCGACTGCTTCTGGATGCGCGAGCACCAGTGGTGCGACTTCACCTGGGACGACCGGGTCTTCCCGGACCCGGAGGGCATGCTGGAGCGGCTGCACGAGCGGGGCCTGCGGGTGTCCGTGTGGATCAACCCGTACATCGCCCAGCGCTCCCCGCTGTTCGCCGAGGGCAGGGCGCTCGGGCATCTGCTGCGCCGGCCCGACGGAAGCGTGTGGCAGTGGGACCTGTGGCAGCCCGGCATGGCGCTGGTCGACTTCACCTCCCCGGCCGCCCGCGACTGGTACGCGGCCAAGCTGGAGGCGCTGCTCGACCAGGGCGTCGACTGCTTCAAGACCGACTTCGGCGAGCGGGTGCCGCTGGACGTGGCCTGGGCGGACGGCTCGGACCCGGAGCGGATGCACAACTACTACGCCCAGCTGTACAACCGCACGGTCTTCGAGGTGCTGCACAAACACCGCGGGGAGCGGGAGGCGGTGGTCTTCGCCCGCTCGGCGACCGCCGGCGGCCAGCGCTTCCCGGTGCACTGGGGCGGGGACTGCGAGTCGACCTACGAGTCGATGGCCGAGTCGCTGCGCGGCGGACTGTCCCTCGGGCTGTCCGGGTTCGGCTTCTGGTCGCACGACATCGGCGGCTTCGAGGGCACCCCGAGCCCGGAGCTGTTCAAACGGTGGCTCGCCTTCGGCCTGCTCTCCTCGCACAGCCGGCTGCACGGCTCCTCCTCCTACCGGGTGCCCTGGCTGTTCGACGAGGAGTCCGTGGCGGTGCTGCGCCACTTCACCCGGCTCAAGCTGCGGCTGATGCCCTATCTGTACGAGGCCGCCCGCACCGCCCACACCGAGGGGCTGCCGGTGATGCGCGCCATGGTGCTGGAGTTCCCGGACGACCCCGGCTGCGCGCATCTGGAACGCCAGTACATGCTCGGGCCCGACCTGCTGGTCGCCCCGGTCTTCAGCGACGAGGGAGACGTCTCCTACTACGTGCCCGAGGGCACCTGGACCCACTTCGAGGACGGCCGTACGGTCACCGGTCCGCGCTGGGTGCGCGAGCGGCACGGCTTCCTCAGCGCACCGCTGCTGGTCCGGCCGGGCGCGGTGCTCCCGGTGGGCGCGGTGGCCGACCGGCCCGACTACGACCATGCCGACGGGGTCACCCTGCGGGCCTACGGGCTCGCCCGGGGCGCCCGGGTGACGGTGCCGGTCGGGGACGTGACCTTCACCGTCGTACGCGAGGGCGACACCCTGCGGGCGGCGTGCGGCGATCCGGCGCGGCCGTGGGCGCTGGCGGCCGGGGACCGGTGCGCCGAGGCCCCCGCCGGGACCGGGTTCCTCACGCTGGAGCTGGGCTGATGGTCAGCATCATCGATGTGGCCCGGTACGCCGGGGTCTCGCCGAGCACCGTCTCCTACGCGCTCAGCGGCAAGCGGCCGATCTCCGCCGAGACCCGGCAGCGCGTGCAGCAGGCGGTGCGCGCGCTGGGCTACCGCCCGCACGGCGGCGCCCGCGCCCCGGCCGACCACCGCTCGAAGGTGCTGGCCCTGATGGTGCCGTTACGCCCCGGCGTCCCTGTCCCGCCGGCCATGAGCTGCGCGGGGTCGGTCGTCACCACCGCCCGCCGGTACGACCACGACGTGCTGCTCCTCACCCGCGACCAGGGCGAGGCGGGGCTGCTCCGGTTCGCGAAGAACGCGCTGGTGGACGCCCTGATCGTGCTGGACGGGCAGCTGAGCGGCCCCCGGCTGCCGCGGCTGCGCGCCCTGGACCTGCCCACGGTGCTGGTCGGGGTGCCCGCCGAGCCGGCCGGGCTTCCCTGCGTCGACCTGGACTTCGCGGCGGCCGGGGAGTTGTGCGTGGAGCGGCTGGCGGCGCTGGGGCACCGGGTGGTGGCCCTGGTCGGCCCGCCGCCGGAGGTGTACGTACGGCGGGCCGCGTTCGCCCGGCGGGTGGTGCGCGGCTTCACCGCCGCCGCCGACCGCCATGGGCTCGCCTCGCTGGCCCGCCCGTGCGCGGCGAGCCCGGAGGCGGCCCGCGCGGTGGCGGAGCGGCTGCTGCGCGAACAGCCCGCGCTGACCGCCGTCGTGGTCCACAACGAGGCGGTGCTGGGGCCCCTGATCGACGCCTTCGAACAGCTCGGCCTGCGGGTCCCGGCCGACCTGTCGGTCATCGCGGTCTGCCCCGCCGACACCGCCCCGGCCCCGCGTATCCCGGTCACCTCGGTCGACCTGCCCTCGGCCGAACTGGGCGAGCGGGCGGTGGAGTTGCTGATCGCCGAGCCGACGGCCGCCGCCGTACCGGGGGAGACGCTGCTTCCGCCCCGCCTCACGGACCGGGCGAGCACGGCGCCGCGGCCGGTGTGAGGGGCACGTGCCGTGGCGGGGGCAAGACGAAGGCCCCGTCGCTGTCGAGCGACGGGGCCTTGCCCACATGGGGTACCCCTCGGGAGGGGTTGGTGGAGATGGCGGGAATCGAACCCGCGTCCAACGGTGCGGAACCAGGGCTTCTCCGTGTGCAGTTCGCTGTGCTTTTCTCGGCCCCGGCGATCACGCGAACAAGTCGCCGACGGGCTCAGTCACTGTTTGGTTTCCCTCTTCACCCCGTGACCGGGATCAAGGTTTAGTTCCCTAGCTGATGCCAGGATCCGGGTCGGGAACAGCCCCGGGCTGACACTTCGCAAGTCGCTACTTAGGCAGCGAGGGCGAAGGAATCGCGCTTGGTGTTGGCGATTATTTTTTTCGGCCTGTGGTTTACGAGATCATGGCCGCTTCCTCGACACGCTTCCCCTGCTTCGACAGCCGCTGTCGAAACCGATCATCCCCATGTTGATTTCTCAAGGTGCACACCGGGCGCTGCCGTCCGGTGCTGTAACCATCGTACGGGAACAACGCGGACCCGTGCCAGCGTATTCCCCCCGGTCGCGCCGGGCCGCGCCGGGTCGCGCCGCTAGGCCCGCTGCTTGCGCCGCACCGCCGACATCGCGCGGTCGGCCTCGCGCCGGTCCTGCTTCTCGCGCAGCGTCTGCCGCTTGTCGTACTCCTTCTTGCCCCGGGCCAGCGCGATCTCGACCTTGGCCCGGCCGTCCTTGAAGTACATGGCGAGGGGCACGATCGTGTGGCCCGTCTCCTGCGACTTCGCCTCCAGCTTGTCGATCTCCACGCGGTGCAGCAGCAGCTTGCGCTTGCGGCGGGCGCTGTGGTTGGTCCAGGTGCCCTGGCTGTACTCCGGCACGTGCACGTTGTGCAGCCACGCCTCGTGACCGTCCAGCTGCACGAAGCCGTCGACCAGCGAGGCCCGCCCCTGGCGCAGCGACTTCACCTCGGTGCCCGTGAGGACCAGACCGGCCTCGTAGGTGTCGAGGATGTGGTAGTCGTGCCGCGCCTTCTTGTTCTGCGCGATCAGCTTGCGCCCTTTTTCCTTAGCCATAGTGCCGACCATTTTGGCACCAGGGAGGGGGTGCGAGTACAGCCGATTACGCACGGCACGTCGCCGCTACGACGGGTCGCCGAGCCCGGTGAGGACCGTCTTGGCGCGCCGCACGGCCCCGCCGGCCGCATCCAGGTCGGGGGTGATGCCCCGGCCGTCCACCGCGCGCCCGGACGGGGTGCGGTAGTGGCCGACGGTCAGCTCGGCCACCGCGCCGTCGGGCAGCCGGGTCGGCATCTGGACGGAGCCCTTGCCGAAGGTGCGGGAGCCGATCACCACCGCGCGGCCCCGGTCCTGGAGGGCGCCGGTGAGCATCTCGGCCGCGCTCATGGTGCCGCCGTCGACCAGGGTGACCAGCGGCCGGGCGGTGTCGCCGCCGGAGTCGGCGTGCAGGGCGCGCTGGGCGCCGTCGACGTCGTAGGTGGCGACCAGGCCGCCGTCGAGGAACGCGGAGGCGGTCTCCACCGCCTCGGTGACCAGGCCACCGGAGTTGCCGCGCAGGTCGAGGATGATCCCGGCGTCGGCCGGGGCGGACCGGACGGCGGCGCGGACGGCGCTGCCGACGCCCTTGGTGAACGCGGCGATCCGGATGACGGTGACCCCGCCGGGCAGCCGACGCACGGTCACCGAGTCGGTGGAGAGCCTGGCCCGGTGCAGCGTCTCGGTCCACGCGCGCGTGCCGCGTTGCAGGCCCAGGGTGACGGTCGTACCGGCGGGGGCGTCGTCGGTGTCGCCGCGCAGTAAGGAGACCACCTCGGTGACCGGCCGGCCGTCGACCGTGCTGCCGTCGACGCTGCGCAGCCGGTCCCCCTTGCGGATCCCGGCGGCGGCCGCGGGCGAGCCGGGCTGCACCCGGGTCACCTCGATCCGGCCGTCCCGCTCGCGCCGCGCCCACAGGCCGACGCCGGTGTAGCGGCCGTCGAGGGCCTCCTGGAACTCCTGGTACTCGTCCTGCGAGTAGACGGCGCCCCAGCGGTCTCCGCTGCGGCTGACGGCCCGCTCGGCGGCCTCCATCGGGGAGGTGCCCGCCGCCTTCGCCTCGGCGGCGGCCCTGCGGACGTCCTCGCCCCCGGCCGCCCCCACGGCGTGGGCGGTGGTGCGCCGGGCGGTGGGCCGGTCGGACTCCGGGAAGGAGCCGGTCGCGGCGCCGGCGACCAGGACGCCGGCGAAGACCAAGGTCAGGGCGGCCCCGCGGCGGGTGCGGCGGGGCGGGCAGAACAGGTCGCGGCCTGACATGGCGGTGAGTCTAGGACAACGCGCGGGGCCGCACGGGCGGATACCCGTACGGCCCCGGGGAGTTCCGAGGGGTGTGCGTCACACCTTCAGATACTTGCGCAGCGCGAAGAACGCCGCCAGGGACGGCATCAGGACGCTGGTGGCGAGGATCAGCGGCAGCTTGGTCAACACCGCGTCCCAGCCGACGAAGTTGATGAGCGTGAGCTTGTGGGACAGGGCCATGCCGTGGTCGATGGTGAAGTACCGGCCGACGACCAGGAACACACAGGCGAGGCTGCCGCCGATGAGACCGGCGACGGCCGCCTCCGCGATGAACGGCGCCTGGATGTAGAAGCCCGAGGCACCGACCAGGCGCATGATCCCGGTCTCGCGCCGCCTGCTGAACGCCGAGACCCGCACGGTGTTGACGATCAGCAACAGCGCGACCAGCAGCATCATCGCCATCACACCGAGCGCGCCCCGGTTCATCAGGTTCAGCAGCTGGAAGAGGTTGTCCAGGATGCCCTTCTGGTCCTGCACGGACTGCACACCGGGGCGCCCGTTGAACGCGGTCGCGATCACCGCGTACTTCTGCGGGTCCTTCAGCTTGATCCGGTACGACTCCTGCATCTGGTCCGGCGTCAGCGAGCCGGCCAGCGGGGAGTTGCCGAACTGCTCCTTGTAGTGCTTGTACGCCTCGTCCTGCGACTCGTACGCGACCTTCTCGACGATGGTCATCTTGTGCAGGTCGGCGAGGATCTGCTTCTTCTGGTCCTCGGTGACCGCGCCCTTGGCGCAGTTGACGTCCGTCTCGGCGTCGTGCTTGTTGCACAGGAAGATCGAGACGTTGACCTTGTCGTACCAGTACCCCTTCATGGTGCTGACCTGGTCGCTCATCAGCAGTGACCCGCCGAACAGGGCCAGGGACAGGGCGACGGAGACGATGACGGCGAACGTCATCGTCAGATTGCGGCGGAGACCGACTCCGATCTCCGACAGGACGAACTGGGCGCGCATGGCTGCTTCTTCAGGCCTTTCGGGAACAGGGTGCTGCGTGCGGTCAGTGCTGGTAGCCGTAGACGCCGCGGGCCTGGTCGCGGACGAGGCGGCCCTTTTCCAGCTCGATGACGCGCTTGCGCATCTGGTCCACGATGTTCTGGTCGTGCGTCGCCATGATGACGGTGGTGCCCGTCCGGTTGATCCGGTCGAGCAGCTTCATGATGCCGACGGAGGTCTGCGGGTCGAGGTTGCCGGTGGGCTCGTCGGCGATGAGCAGCTTGGGCCGGTTGACGAAGGCCCGCGCGATCGCGACGCGCTGCTGCTCACCACCGGACAGCTCGCCGGGCATCCGGTCCTCCTTGCCGCCCAGGCCGACGAGGTCGAGCACCTGCGGCACGGACTTGCGGATCTCGCCGCGCGACTTGCCGATCACCTCCTGGGCGAAGGCCACGTTCTCCGCGACCGTCTTGTTCGGCAGCAGCCGGAAGTCCTGGAACACGGTCCCCAGCTGGCGGCGCATCTGCGGCACCTTCCAGTTGGAGAGGCGCGCGAGGTCCTTGCCCAGCACGTGCACCTGGCCGTGGCTGCACCGCTCCTCGCGGAGGAGCAGCCGCAGGAAGGTGGACTTTCCGGAGCCGGAGGACCCCACGAGGAAGACGAATTCGCCCTTCTCCACCTCCAGGGAGACATCCCTGAGTGCGGGGCGGGTCTGCTTGGGGTAGACCTTGGAGACGTTGTCGAATCGGATCACGGATGCACCACGGGTCGCCGGGGGTAGATGAGCGTGACCATACGCGAACCGGGTGTGCAAGTGCAGTCGCGGGTTGAGGTTGGACAAGACTTGTGCGTTTTTGTACCGGGGGGCGGGCGGGCGCACGCTCGGCGGGAACCTGGCACAGTGGTAGGGGGAACGTTCTCGTCCCCGTGAGCGTTGTACGTGTGATGGCCGGTGCAAGGAGGGCGAGCGCATGACGTACGACCGGTTGGTGTGCGCGAACTGCGCGGCGCCCGTGAGCGAGGGCCGGTGCCCGGTGTGCCGTGCCAACCGCGAGCGGCTCCAGCAGGAGGGTTTCCTCGCGGGTCTGAACCCGATGGCGCTGATCGCGCTGCTGGCGGTGCTGATCGCCGCGGTGGCGCTGCTGGCGCACCAGACCGCGTAGGAGATCTCCCGCAGACACGGGAAGGGCCCGGAGCGCCGAGCTCCGGGCCCTTCTTCTCAGGCGTCGTACGCGCTGCGTGACCGGGTGGCCACGGTCAGGCGGCCGCGCCGCCCCGGCCGCCCGCGAGGCGCGGGAGCACCCGGAAGCCGATACCGCCGGCGATCATCGTCGCGGCGCCGACCAGCAGGAACGTGGTCTCGCCCGCACCGGTCTCGGCGAGCTGCTTGCCCTTGCCCTTGTTGCCCGAGTCCGAGCCGGTGTCGGTGAGGGCCGAGGAGCCCTCCTGCTGCGGCACGTTGTTGTTGCCGCCGCTGCCGCCCTGGGGGCTGTCGTTGTTGCCGCCGGTGCTGGAACCACCGGTGCTGGAGCCGCCGCCGACGGAGCCGTCCGTGCTGCCGCTGCCGCCGGTGGTGGCACCGCCGGAGCTGCTGGAGCCGCTGGTGCCGCTGTCGCCGCCGGAGGTGCTGGAGCCACCGCCGCTGCTGTTGCCGCCGCTGTTGCCGTTGCCGCCACCGTTGCCGGAGCCGCCGCTGTTGCCGTTGCCGCCGTCGCTGGTGCCGCCGGAGGCGCTGGAACCGCCGTCGCTGCCGGAGCCGCCGTTGCCGTTGCCACCGCTGTTGCCGTTGCCGCCGTCGGAGGAGCCGCCGTCGGTGCCGCCGGTGACCAGACCGCCGATGGTGGAGTCCGAACCGCCGTTGGAGGAGCCGCCGTCGCTGCTGCCGCCGTTGGAGGAGCCGCCGTCGCTGCTGCCGCCGTCGGAGGAGCCGCCGTCGGTGCCGCCGGTGACCAGACCGCCGATGGTGGAGTCCGAACCGCCGTCGGTGGAGCCGCCGTCGGTGCTGCCACCGTCCGAGCTGCCCCCGTTGGCCGACCCGCCGTCCGTGGAGCCACCGTCGGTGGAACCGCCGTCCGTGGAGCCACCGTCGGTCGAACCGCCGTCGGTGGAACCGCCGTCGGTGCCGCCGTTCGTGGTGCCGCCGTCGGTGCAGACCGCGATCGGGCAGCCGCCGTCGGTGCCGCCGTTGTCGTTGCCGTTGCCGTCGGCCGAGGCCACTCCGGCGACCATCAGCGAGGCGCCGGCCGCGATCACCGCGCCCGCGGCTATCCGCGCGACCCGGACCCGCGTCTTGTTCGTCATGTGGTTGCTACCCCCAGTAGCTGTTCGTCAATGAGGCGGCGTGCGGGGCTTGCCGTGATCGACGGAGGCAGCTGACGAAGCTCGAGACTGGGTCGAGCGGTTCGTATCCCCCGGTTCACATGCGCCCCGGAAGACACGCATGCCAGCCTCACCCTTCCCATTTTTCAAAGCAACGTCAAGGGCATTGCGGGCGGAATGCCCGATGGGAGGGATCTTGGGGGGAGTTGAAGCCTGTGAGTGTGATGTAAAACCCAGACAAATGACAACTGCCGCCCGAACAGGCGGCAGTTGTCATGTCGACAAAGTTACTTCTCCTGCTGCTTGCGCCAGCGAATACCGGCCTCCAGGAACCCGTCGATCTCGCCGTTGAAGACGGCCTCCGGGTTGCCGACCTCGTAGTCGGTGCGCAGGTCCTTGACCATCTGGTAGGGGTGCAGCACGTACGAACGCATCTGGTTGCCCCAGGAGTTGCCGCCGTCGCCCTTGAGGGCGTCCATCTTGGCCTGCTCCTCCTGCCGGCGGCGCTCCAGCAGCTTGGCCTGGAGGACGTTCATCGCGGTCGCCTTGTTCTGGATCTGCGAGCGCTCGTTCTGGCAGGAGACCACGATGCCGGTGGGCAGGTGGGTGATGCGGACGGCCGAGTCGGTCGTGTTGACGCCCTGGCCGCCGGGGCCGGAGGAGCGGTACACGTCGATCCGCAGCTCGCTCTCGTCGATCTCGACGTGGTCGGACTGCTCGACGACGGGGAGCACCTCGACACCGGCGAAGGAGGTCTGCCGGCGGCCCTGGTTGTCGTACGGCGAGATGCGCACGAGGCGGTGGGTGCCCTGCTCGACGGAGAGGGTGCCGTAGGCGTAGGGCGCCTGGACGGCGAAGGTGGTCGACTTGATGCCGGCCTCTTCGGCGTACGACGTCTCGATCAGCTCGGTCTTGTAGCCGCGCTGCTCGGCCCAGCGCAGGTACATGCGCTGGAGCTTCTCGGCGAAGTCGGCGGCGTCGACGCCACCGGCCTCGGCGCGGATGTTGACGAGCGCCTCGCGGGAGTCGTACTCGCCGGACAGGAGGGTACGGACCTCCATCTCGTCCAGCGCCTTCTTCACGGAGGCCAGCTCGGACTCGGCCTCGGCGCGGGTGTCCGGGTCGTCCTCCTCCTCGGCCATCTCGAAGAGCACGGCGAGATCGTCGATCCGCCCGCGCAGCGCCTCCGCCTTCCTGACCTCGGCCTGGAGGTGGGAGAGCTTGCTGGTGATCTTCTGCGCCTCGTCCGGGTTGTCCCACAGGGACGGCGCGGCCGCCTGCTCCTCGAGCACGGCGATGTCTGCCCTCATCTTGTCGAGGTCCAGGACGGCCTCGATCGACTCCATGGTCGAGGAGAGGGACTTCAGCTCTTCGGATACATCGACGACTGCCACGCCTCCAGCGTAACGGCTCCGCCGGGCGCGAAGGGCAGAGTGTCCCTCCTCACCCCGGGCTCCGCCGCCGGACACGCGTTCCCCGGGAGCGCGCGGGGCCTACGGGGCCGAGGTGCTGTGCGGGGAGGGGGCTGGGTGGTCGCTGTCGCCGGAGGAGGCCCACCAGGCGCCCACGCCGACCACGGCCGCCACGGCCACTCCGGCCACGCTCACGGTGATCCGGCGGCGGCGTACCGTCGCCCGGTGCTTGGCCGAGCCCGGGCGGGGCGCGCCGGACGCGCGGGGGGCGCGGGCCGTGCCGTGGGCGCCGCCGGCCAGCTCGTCCGGCCCCGGCACCCGCATCGACGTGTGGGTGTCCCGGTTGGAGTCCGGCCGGGCGCCGGGCACCAGGGAGACCGCGCCCCGGCGCCGTACCGGCTCACCGCCCGGCGGCGCGGCGGGCGCCTGCTCCTCGGCGGCCTCCTCGGACGGCTCCGGCTCGTCCACGTCCAGCGGCGGCAGCCCGGCGAGGGTGGGCAGCTGCTCCCGCAGCCGCGCCGCCAGCTCGGAGGCGCGCAGCCGGGAGGCGGGCGCCTTGGCCAGGCACTGCACGAGCAGCTGCCACAGCTCCTCGGGGATGCCGGGCAGCGGTACGACGGTCTCGGTGACGTGCCGGCGCAGCACCGCGCCCGGGTGGCCGCCGCCGAAGGGCGTGAAGCCGGCCAGCAGCTCGTACAGGACGGTGGCGAGGGCGTAGATGTCGACGGAGGCGCGCGGGGGCAGGCCCTCCACGATCTCCGGGGCGAGATAGTCCGGGGTGCCGATGATCTTCGTGGCCCGGGTCCGCTTCGGCGAGTCGATCAGCTTGGCGACGCCGAAGTCCGTGAGCAGGGCGGGGTGGGCGCCGCCGGGCCCCAGCGGGCCCTGCATGTCCAGCAGGACGTTCTCGGGCTTCACGTCCCGGTGCACGACCCCGGCCTTGTGGGCGACGGCCAGCGCGTCGGCGACGTCGGCGACGATCGCCACGGCCGCCGCGGGGGCGAGCCGCCGCTCGCGCTCCAGCCGGGTGCGCAGATCGGTGCCGCGGACCAGGTCCATGACGAGTGCGAGGTCGTTGCCGTCGACCACCAGGTCGCGTACGGAGACGATGTGCGGGTGCTCCAGACCGAGCAGCGCGGTGCGCTCCTGGACGAAGCGGCTCACCAGCTCCTGGTCGGAGGCGAGGTCCTCGCGCAGCAGCTTGATGGCGACGGGCCCCTCGGGCCCCTCGCCCAGCCACACCGTGCCGGCGCTGCCCCGCCCCAGGATCTGGTTGGCGGTGTACCGGCTGCCGATCTTCCGTGCCAAGACTGCTCCTACCGACGCGTGTTGTCGCTAAAACTACGCGTCCGGGGAGCCAACCTTCACCGCGGAGACGGAAATCACCCGCCAGATGTCGACAAATCCGCAAACCCGTGGTCGGATGCGGTGCTCAGTTGCCGCTGCCGCCCGAGGCGCTGCCCAGGTCCTTGACCCAGCTGCTGATCCGGCCGATCCAGTGGGTCAGCTCGTGCCAGTAGCCGCGGCCCTGGCCGACCCAGGTGTGCAGCGGGGTCAGCTCCCAGATCAGCCAGCTCGCCACGACCAGGATGACGATCGTGAAGAGGCAGCCCTTCAGACAGCCGAGCCCGGGGATCTTCATCGGGTTGGCGCTGCGCTGCCGCGGCGGCCTCGGCTCCCGCGCGGGCCGCGCTTGCGGCTGCTGGGGCGGCGCGTACGGCTGCGGCTGGTACCCCTGCTGCGGCTGCTGGGGCTGCGGCGCATAGCCGTACCCCTGCTGGTAGCCCTGCTGACGGCCGCGCTGCTGCGGCTGCTGCGGGCGCGGCTGGGGGGCCGGGCGGGGCTGCTGCTGGGGCCGGGCGACCTGCCGCTGCGGCCGGCGGCGCAGCGGGTCCTCCTCCGGCTCCAGGTACTGGATCTGCGTCTGCTCGTTGCGGTCGCGGGCCGCGCGCAGCTGGGTCTGCCAGGGATGCGGCTGCTCGGGCTGCGTGCCGTCGGGCTGCCCGGGCTGTCCCGGCTGGCCCTGCGGCATCGGGGGCAGCACCGCCGTCGGGTCCGCCGCGCCGGTGTTCGGCAGGACGGCGGTGGGGTCGGCGGCGCCGGCCGGGCCGCCGGTGTGCGGCAGGAAGCTGGTCGCCGCGTTCGGGTCGTACGACGTCTGCGGGGCGTTGGCCGGCAGCACCTGGGTGGGGTCGGCGGCGCCGGGCACCCCGTCCGGTACGGCGGCCGGGGCCGGGTCCGGGGCGAGCAGCGCGCCCACGCCCTCGGCGGCGGTGATCTGCACGGCGTTCGCGTGCACACCGATGCCCTCGGCGACCACACGCAGCCCGCGCGCGAGGTTCTCGGCGCTCGGCCGTTCCTCCGGGTTCTTGCGCAGACAGCGCTCTATGACCGTCCACAGCGGGTCCGGGACGGTGGAGGGGCGGCGGGGCTCCGCGCTCAGGTGCTGGTGCAGCACCTCCAGGGCGGTGGAGCCGGCGAACGGCGGACGGCCCGTGACCAGCTCGTACAGCAGGATGCCGGCGCCGTAGATGTCGACGGCGGAGGTCTGCGGGCGGCCCTCGGCGGACTCCGGCGCGACGTACGCGGGCGTGCCGACGAACTCGTGGGTGCGGGTCAGGCCCGGGGAGTCGGCGAGGCGGGCGATGCCGAAGTCGGTCAGCATCGGGTGCATCCGGCCGTCGTGCTCCTGGAGCAGCACGTTGGCGGGCTTCAGGTCGCGGTGGACCACGCCGTCGGCGTGGCTGGCGGCGAGCGCGTCGGCGATCTGGGCGGTGAGCAGGGCCGCGGCGACCGGGGTCAGCGGGCCGTTCTCGCGCAGATAGCGGTGCAGGTCGGGGCCGTCGACGAGGTCCATGACCAACGCCAGCAGATCGCCCTCCACGACCAGGTCGCGGACCCGCACGATGTTGGGGTGGGTGAGCCGCAGCAGGACCGAGCGTTCCCGCAGGAAGCGCATCACGATGTCCGGGTCGCTCGCCAGCTCCTCCTTGAGGACCTTGATCGCGACCGTCTCGCCGGGCTGGCCGGCCACGGCCGCCTCGGCGCCCGCGGTCTCTCGCTGGCGGGCACGCCAGACGGTGCCTGTGGCGCCGCGTCCGAGCGGCTCCTCAAGCAGGTACTTGCTGCCGACTGGCCGCACGTCACGCGCTCCCTGCTGCTTGCTGCCTGGTTGACTGCATCCCGGTCTGCGTCCGGTGTTCCGACCCACTGTAGTGCCGCTCTTCGAGCCACTACGTATGCGTTCCCGGGCGCGTTCGAAGTGTTCGACGGGAAGACGCCCGTGCCGGTCCGGTGGTTGCCGGAGGCGGACGTGACCGATCTCAACTGATCGCCCGCGCGTCCATGGTCAGGCACTTTTGGGGGCAGAGCCGACCAATCAAGATCACTTGTCACCGGGTACCGGGCGCGTTGTCGGTGGCAGGTGCAAGGATGCCTTCCAGTACTGGCCGACGTGCTCGTGTGGGGTGGGGGGAAGTCCGCGCCCGCGCAGACCCGCGCAGAAGGGACCGCTGACGCCGATGCAGATCCGGCTGACCGTCGTAGACCCGCTGGGCCCCGCCCCGCAGCGGGGTCGCGCCGCGAGCCGCGACGTGCTGGTCACGGCGCCCGTGGGCACGGAGCTGGCCGCGGTCGCCTCGGCCCTGGCCGGCGCGGTCGCCGGGGACGGCGGCAGCGGACGGGAGGCCGGCGGCGCGAGCGTGGTGCTGTACGTGGGCACCGAGCGGCTCGACCCGCGCCGCAGCGTCCTCGGCGAGCCGCCGCTGATCGACGGCGCGGTGCTGTCGCTGGGCGCCCCCGCGGCCCCCGAGCCGCATCCCGAGCTGGACGAGGCGCCGACCCAGCTGCATGTGGTGGCGGGTCCGGACGCGGGCGGGGTGCATCTGCTGCACGGCGGCCGGATCACCGTCGGCCGCTCGGCCGAGGCGGACGTCCCGCTGGACGACCCCGACGTCTCCCGGCTGCACTGCGCGGTCATCGTCGCCGCCGACGGCCGCGTCTCGGTCGCCGACCTGGGCTCCACGAACGGTACGACGCTGGACACGGCGCGGGTGACGGAGCGTGCGGTGCGGTTCCCTCCGGGGGGTCTGCTGAGGATCGGGGAGTCGGCGCTGCGGGTTGCTCCGTGCGGGGGGCCCGGAGCGCGGATGCGGACGGTGGCCGATGGGGAGGGGTGCGTGCGGGTCGTGGGGGCGGGGTCCGTTTTCCCACCCGCACCACCCGTACAGCTTTCGTCGCCGACTGCGGGTGGCCCTGGCGGGGCGGACTCGCCGTCGGCGGGTGCGGGGGGTTCTGGCGGGGTTGGCTCGGCGGGGGCGGGTGGCTCTGGTGGGGCGGGCTCGGCGGCGGGTACGGGTCGCCCTGGCGGGGCGGGCTCGGCGGAGGCCACTGCGGGTGGCCCTGGTGGAGCGGGCCCGGTGGCGGCCGGGGCGGGGGGAACCGGCTGGGGCGGCTCGGCGTCGGCGGGGGCGGGGTACTCCCGAGGGGCGGATGGCTCGGCGGCGGGTGCGGGCAGTTCTGGCGGAGTGGGCCCGGCAGGGGCGGGTGGCCCTGGCGGGGCAGGCCCGGCGTCGGCGGGTGCGGGCAGTTCTGGCGGAGTGGGCCCGGCGGGGGCGGGTGACCCTGGTGGGGCGGGCTCAGCTTCGGCGGGGGCGCGCGGAACCGGCTGGACCGACTCGTCCTCAGCAGGTGCGGGGTACTCCCGGGCGGCGGATGGCTCGGCGCCGACTGCGGGTCGCACTGGCGGGACGGGCCCGGCGTCGGCGGGTGCGGGCAGTTCTGGCGGAGGGGCCCCGGCAGGAGCGGGTGGCCCTGGTGGGGCGGGCTCAGCTTCGGCGGGGGCGCGCGGAACCGACTGGACCGACTCGTCCTCAGCAGGTGCGGGGTACTCCCGGGGGGCGGATGGCTCGGCGGCGACTGCGGGTCGCACTGGCGGGACGGGTCCGTCCTCGGCGGGCGGGCAGCATCCCCGAGGGGCGGGTGCCGGTGGCTTCGGCGCGGCGGAGGCCGTCGGTGGGGCGCAGCACGGGTATGACTCCGGGGGCTGGGGGGCGTCCGGGGCCGGGGCGGGGGCTCAGGAGCACCGGCGGGCCGCTCCGGTCGTCCCCGGGCAGGGTGGCGCACCCGGAATCGAGCACCGCACCGGCATCGACACCGGCACGGGATACGGCTCCGGCCCAGGCTTCGGCACCGGGTCCGGCTCCGACTCCGGCACGGGGACCGGCTTCGGCACCGGGTCCGGCTCCGGCTCCGGCACGGGGACCGGCTTCGGCACCGGCACCGGCACGGGGTACGGCCCCAATCCCAGCCCCAACTCCACCTCCAGCCCCAATCCCAGCGCCAGCTCCAGCTCCAACTCGACCCACGCCGGGCGCTTCGGGGTTGCCGGTGGCGGAGCCGCCGGCGCCGCACGTACCGAACTCGGCCAGGCCGGCCGGCGGCGCGGGCTCGGGGCGTGGGCGCGGCGGTTGGCCGGGGGGCGCGGTGAGACGGCGCGCGAGCAGGTGTACGACGGCGTACCCGGCGCCACCGCGGGCGACGCCCCCGCGGCCGGTGCCCCGCAGCTCCCGGAGACCTGGCCCGACCCGGCCGCACTGCTGCTGACGGCGCTCGGCCCCGGGCCCCGGCTGTGGGAGCGGGGGCCCGGCCACCCCGAGGCGCTGACCGTGCGGCTCGGCACGGCCGACCGGAGCGCGCCCGACGGCTCGGGTCTGCTGCCCTCCGTACCGGTGACCGCCGCGCTGCGCGAGGCCGGCGCGCTGGGCCTCGCCGGGCCCCGGCCCCGTCTTTCCGGGCTGGCCCGCGCGGTACTGGCCCAGCTCGCCGGGCTGCACTCCCCCGACCTGCTGGAGATCGTGCTGATCAGCGCGGACCGCACGCGCCCGGTGCAGGAACGCACCGCCGAGTGGTCCTGGCTGGGCTGGCTCCCGCATGTCCGGCCGGGCCACGGCCAGGACTGCCGACTGCTGCTGGCCTACGACCGGGAACAGGCGGCCGCCCGCACCGAGGAGCTGCTGCGCCGGGTCGAGGAGCACGCCGCCACCGGCAGGACCACGGCCCATCCCCACACCGGCGTCGCGACCGCGCCCGGCACCTCGTCGCACAGTCCCAGCCCCACCATCCCCGCCCAGACAGGCCCCGCCGCCTCCTCCCGGCGTCCCTCCTGGGCCAGGGAGAACACCGGGGCCGGGGTCGGCGGCTTTCCCGGTCCCTACACCGTCGTCGTGGTGGACGGGGATCCCGGCGGTGCCGCCCTTCAGGAGTCCGTCGCACGGCTGGCCGTCGCCGGGCCGCGGGCCGGGATCCATGTGGTGTGTCTCGCCGAGACCGAGCCCGCCTCCCCCGCCTCCCCGGTCACCCGGACGTACGAGGCCGCGTGTGCGGCGGCGCCGACCTTCCGGCACTGCGGTGCCGTCGCCCTGCTCGGCGGGGACGTCGCCACCGCGTTGCACGTGCTGCGGGTGGCGCCCACCGGCCCGGTCGGCCCCGGCACGGTCGCCGCCGTGGACGCGGTGTCGGCCGCCTGGGCGGAGCGGTTCGCGCGGGCGCTGGCGCCGCTGCGGGCGGACGGTCCGGCCGGTGAGCGGCACGCGCGCGTGGCGGCACCGCTGCCCCGGTCGGCGCGGCTGCTGGACGAGCTGGGGCTGGCCCGGGCCACCCCGGCGTCGCTGATGGCCCGCTGGGCGGACGCGGCGGACGACCCGGAGTCGCTGGGCGGACGCGCCCGGGCGGTGCTCGGCGCCGGTCCGCGCGGGCCGCTCACCGCGGACCTGGTGGCCGACGGACCGCATCTGCTGATCGAGGGGCCGCCCGGCAGCGGCCGTACCGAGCTGCTGCGGACCGTGGTCGCCTCGCTCGCCGCCGCCGAACGGCCGGACCGGCTGAGCGTGGTCCTCGTCGACGGCCGGGACGGCGTCGGCACCGGCGCCGGCCGCGGGGAGGGCCTGCGCGTGTGCACCGACATACCGCATGTCACCACCCATCTCATCGCCAACGACCCCGTCCGCATGCGGGAGTTCGCGCAGTCGCTGGCCGCCGAGCTGAAGCGGCGTGCGGAGCTGCTGGGCCGGACGGACTTCGCCCAGTGGCATGCGGGGCAGGCGGTCTCGGGCCGGATCGTCCCGCAGCGCACGGCGGGCACCGGGGACATAGAGACGCCGCCCAGCTCCACGCTGCGGCTGCGGCCGGGCACGGCGGCGCGGCAGCGGGCCGTGGCGGCACCCCCGCTGCCCCGGCTGGTGGTCGTCGTGGACGACCTGGACGCGCTGGTCTCGCCCGCGCTCGGCTCGCCGGGCCGGCCCGCCGCCGGTTCGGTGCTGCGGGCGCTGGAGGCGGTGGCCCGGGAGGGCGAGCGGCTCGGCATGCACCTGGTGGCGGCGGCCGGGACCGGCGGTCGTACGGCGGAGACGGAACCGGCGCGCCGGGCCACGCTGCGGATCGCGCTGGACGCGCCCGGGTCGGGCCCCGACGAACCGGCGCCGGGCCGCGGACGGCTGACGTACCGGGACGGGCAGCCGACCGGGTTCCAGGGCGGCCGGGTCACGGGCCGTATCCCGCGGACCGCGACCCAGCGGCCCACGGTCGTCCCGCTGGACTGGGAGCGCATGGGCGACCCGCCGGCCCGCCGGCCGGTGCGGGAGCTGGGCAACGGCCCCACCGACCTCGCCCTGCTGGCGAGCGCGGTGGAGCGCGCCGCCCGCCAGGTCTCGGCGGCGGAGGTGCCGTCCCTCCTCTCCTAGGGAAGGCTGGTCACGAGTCTCCTGGGGAACGCTGGTCACGAGCCGGTCACGATGCGGCCCGGCACGCCGCAGGCGCTCTTGCCGCCCGCGAGCGGCCCGGCGTACACCGGACCGACGGGACACTCCCGACGCTCGACAACGCTCGACGACGTTCAACGGAGAACGACGAACGGGGAAGTGATGCGCAGCACGAGCAGCAGCACCATCCGGACACACAGGGCCGTCACCACACTCGCCGCCCTGCTCGCGGGAGCCCTCGCGCTCACCGCCTGCTCCGGCGGCGGCAAGGACAAGAAGGGCGGCGGGGGCGAGAGCACCGGCAGCGGCACCGCCCCAACCGTCAGCCTGCCGAAGCTGGACGGCGCGACGCTGGAGATCGCCGCCGTCTGGACCGGCCAGGAGCAGAAGAACTTCAAGCAGGTGCTGGCCGAGTTCGAGAGGCGCACTGGCGCGAAGGTCACCTTCGTGCCCGCCCAGGACCCGATCATCAACTTCCTCGGCTCCAAGATCGCGGGCGGTCAGCCGCCGGACGTGGCGCTGCTGCCGCAGCCCGGCGCCATCAGGCAGGCCGCGCAGAAGGGCTGGGCCAAGCCGCTCGGACCGGAGGCCGTGAAGGAGCTCCAGCAGAACTACTCGCAGGGCTGGCAGGACATCGGCAAGGTCGACGGCAAGCAGTACGGCGTCTACTACAAGGCCGCCAACAAGTCGCTGATCTGGTACAACGCCAAGGTCTTCGAGAACGCGAACGCCAAGGAACCGAAGACCTGGAAGGACCTGCTGACCACCGCGCAGGCGGTGGACGACTCCGGGGTGACGCCGTTCTCGGTGGCGGGCGCGGACGGCTGGCCGCTGACGGACTGGTTCGAGAACGTGTATCTGTCGCAGGCCGGGCCGCAGAAGTACGACCAGCTCGCCCAGCACAGGATCAAGTGGACCGATCCCTCGGTGAAGCAGGCGCTGACGACGCTCGCGCAGATCTGGGGGAAGAAGGAGTATCTGGCGGGCGGTCAGGACGGCGCGCTCCAGACCGAGTTCCCGGCCTCGGTCACCCAGACCTTCACCGGCGGCGACCAGCCGAAGGCGGCGATGGTCTACGAGGGCGACTTCGTGCAGGTCAACATCGGGGAGACCAAGGCGAAGGTGGGCACGGACGCGAAGGTGTTCCCGTTCCCGGCCGTCGGCTCCACCGCGCCGGTGGTCTCCGGTGGCGACGCGGCGGTGATCCTCAAGGACTCCAAGGCGGCGCAGGCCCTGGTGACCTTCCTGGCCTCCCCGGACGCGGCGACGATCCAGGCGAAGCTCGGCGGCTATCTCTCGCCGAACAAGAACGTGCCGGTCTCGGCCTACCCGAACGAGGTGCAGCAGAAGATCGCCAAGGCGCTGATCGCGTCCGGTGACGACTTCCGCTTCGACATGTCCGACCAGGCCCCGCAGGCGTTCGGCGGCACCCCCGGCAAGG
Source organism: Streptomyces sp. NPDC127190 (assembly GCF_042672505.1). NCBI lineage: Bacteria > Bacillati > Actinomycetota > Actinomycetes > Kitasatosporales > Streptomycetaceae > Streptomyces > Streptomyces sp. NPDC127190. Next base: position 53,334 of record NZ_JBHXVE010000033.1, on the reverse strand, counting down.
GCGAGTGGAAGGACCTCCAGGACTTCCTGAAGAACCCCGGCGATGTCGCGGGGGCGCAGGCGAAGCTGGAGAAGGACGCGGCGGCCGCGTACGGGAACGGGAGCTGATCCGGCGATGGCGTCGGCAGCGGCGGCCGGGGCCCCACCGGGTCCCGCCGCCCCCCGCAGTCGCCGAAGCGTGACGGGCACCCGCAAGGCGGTGGCGGCGCTGTTCCTGCTGCCCGCCCTGGTGCTGCTCGGCGCGCTCGTGGTCTACCCGATCGGGTACTCACTGGTCCGCAGCTTCTACAACGCGAACGGCGACGGTTTCGCCGGCGCCGACAACTACAAGGCGCTCTTCACGGACGACGGGATCCGCACGGCGCTGAAGAACAACGTCATCTGGGTGGTGTTCGCGCCGACCGTCTCCACCGCGCTCGGTCTGGTCTTCGCGGTGCTGACCGAGCGGGTGCGCTGGGGTACGGCGTTCAAGCTGGTCGTCTTCATGCCGATGGCGATCTCGATGCTGGCGGCCGGGATCATCTTCCGGCTGGTGTACGACCAGGACCCGAGCAAGGGCGTGGCGAACGCGGTGTGGGTGGGCGTGCACGACACCTTCGCGCAGTCGTCGGCGTTCCCGAGGGCGCACCCGGGGCGTGACTCGCCGCTCCGGCCGGACCAGGGCGGCTTCGTGACCAAGGCGCCCGTGCACACCGGGCAGGTGGTGGCGCTGCCGCTCGTGGGGGTGGCACCGGACCAGTTGCCCGACGGGGTGCGGCGGGCCGTGGCCGCGCGCCCGGAACCCGGCAAGGTCACCGGCACCACCTGGCAGGACTTCACCCGGGGCAAGGGCGTCGGGCGGCTCGGGGTGCCGGACCCGTCCGAGGCGGGCTATGCGGGGATGCGGATCGAGGCGGTGAAGGACGGCCGGGTCGTCGCCTCCGCCACCGCGGCCGGGGACGGCACCTTCACCCTGCCCGCGGCCGCCGACGGGGCCCTCTTGAGGCTTCCCGCGAGCAACTTCCGGGAGCCGTACAACGGTGTGGAGTGGCTGGGCCCGACGCTGGTCACCCCGGCGATCATCGGGGCGTACGTGTGGATGTGGGCGGGGTTCGCGATGGTGCTGATCGCGGCCGGGCTCGCGGGGGTGCCCCGGGAATTGCTGGAGGCCGCCCGGGTGGACGGTGCCTCCGAGTGGCAGGTGTTCCGCAAGATCACCGTGCCGCTGCTGGCGCCGGTGCTCGCGGTCGTCCTGGTCACCCTGATGATCAATGTGCTGAAGGTGTTCGACCTCGTCTACATCATCGCGCCGGGGTCGTCCCAGGACGACGCGAACGTGCTCGCCCTGGAGCTGTACCGCAAGGGCTTCGCGGAGAGCCAGCCGGGCATCGCCAGCGCGATCGCGGTGTTCCTGCTGCTGCTGGTGATCCCGGTGATGCTGTTCAACGTGCGGCGGCTGAGGCGGGAGGTGCGGCGATGAGACTGCGTGCACCTCGGAGCGGCTGGGGGTCCGGGGGTTATCCCCCGGGAAGGCACAGCAACGTGCGGCGGCTGAGGCGGGAGGTGCGGCGATGAGCGCGAAGATCGTCGAGCGGCTGGGCGGCGGGCTGGTCCGGGTGTTCCTGATCCTGGTCGGCCTGTTCTGGCTGGTGCCGACCATCGGTCTGCTGATCTCCTCGCTGCGCGCACCGGAGGACATGAGCGCGAGCGGCTGGTGGACGGTGTTCTCCAAGCCGTCCCAGCTGACCTTCGACAGCTACCGGAAGCTGCTGGAGAACGGCGACATCACGCACTCCCTGCTGAACACGGTGCTGATCACGGTCCCGGCGACGCTGCTGGTCGTGGTGATCGGCTCGCTGGCCGGGTACGCGTTCGCGTGGATGGAGTTCCCGGGCCGCGACTGGTGGTTCCTCGGTGTGGTGAGCCTGCTGGTGGTGCCGGTGCAGGTGGCGCTGATCCCGATCGCCGAACTCTTCGGGAAGATCGGCCTGTTCGGCACGATCCTCGGTGTGGTGCTGTTCCACACCGGCTTCGGTCTGCCGTTCGCGGTGTTCCTGCTGCGGAACTTCTTCGCGGAGATCCCGCGCGAACTGCTGGAGGCGGCCCGTCTCGACGGCGCCGGTGAACTGCGGCTGTTCACGCGGGTGGTGATGCCGCTCGGCGGACCGGCGATCGCGAGCCTCGCCATCTTCCAGTTCCTGTGGGTGTGGAACGACATGCTGGTGGCGCTGGTGTTCACCAAGTCGGGCACCCAGCCGATCACGGTGGCCCTCCAGACGCAGGTACGGCAGTTCGGCAACAACATCGACGTGCTGGCACCCGGCGCGTTCATCTCCATGGTGATCCCGCTGGCCGTTTTCTTCGCGTTCCAGCGGCAGTTCGTGTCGGGGGTGATGGCGGGCGCCGTCAAGTAGGCGGGGCGGTGCGGGGTAGCCCGTACGCGGTACGGCCCGTAGCCCGGATGCCCTACGGGCCGTAACCGATTCACTCCATCGGCCGTTGCCGGTCAGAACCCCGCGCCGACCGACGACCCATGGATGTCCCTTGCCCAGGTTCAGTGTCATTGTGCCCGCGTACCAGGTCCAGGCGTATCTGGCCGAGTGTCTGGACTCGGTGCTGTCGCAGTCGTATCCCGATCTGGAGCTGATCGCGGTGGACGACTGCTCGCCGGACGCCTGTGGTGCGCTCATCGACGAGTACGCGGCCCGGGACGCGCGGGTGAAGCCCGTGCATCTGGCCGAGAACCAGGGGCTCGGCGGGGCGCGGAACGCGGGGATGGCCGAGGCGAGCGGCGACTACCTGCTCTTCCTGGACAGTGACGACACGCTGGCCCCGGGCGCGCTGCGGGCGGTCGCGGACCGGATCAAGGAGACCGGCGACCCGGACGTGCTGGTCTTCGACTACGCGCGCACGTACTGGGACGGCCGCGAGGTGCGCAACCAGCTGTCCGGGCAGCTCACCGAGCAGGGCCCGGCGCCGTTCCGGCTGGAGGACCGGCCGGGGCTGCTGCGGGTGCTGATGGTGGCCTGGAACAAGGCCTGCCGGCGGGACTTCGTCGAGCGGCACGGCTTCGCGTTCCCGCCGGGCTACTACGAGGACACCCCGTGGACCTTCCCGGTGCTGATGACGGCCGGGTCGATCGCCACCCTGGACCGGGTGTGCGTGCACTACCGGCAGCGCCGGCAGGGCAACATCCTCTCCACCACCAGCGACCGGCACTTCGATCTGTTCGAGCAGTACGACCGGGTGTTCGCGTATGTCGCCGGCCATCCGGAACTGGCCCGCTGGCGACCGGAGTTGTTCCGCCGGATGATCGACCACTTCGCGGTGGTGTTCAGCCGCCGGGGCCGGCTGCCGCGGGGCAGCCACGCCGAGTTCCTGCGCCGGGCCCGGGACCGCTGCCGCCGTCACCACGCCCCCGGCGCCCGGCTCCGGCTGCGGCACACCCTGGTCCGCTTCGGGCTGCACCGCACGTTCCGGGCGCTGCGGCTGGCCTCGGCCGCGCTCCGGCGCGCGGGGAAGGCGGCGGTGAAGCTCGCCCGCGCCGTGCGTGCCGGTGTGCTGCGGCTGCACTACCGGGTCCAGCTGCGGCTGCCGCTCCGCGCCGACCGGGCGGTCTTCGCCGACCCCTCCGGGCAGGGCGACCCGGGCGCGCTGGAGGAGGCCTTCCACGCGCACGCCCCGCACATCCGGACCGCGTGGCTTCCCGCGCACCGCGGCACCGCCGCCTACTGGACGGCGCTGGCCCGCTCCAAGTACCTGGTGGCCGGCGGGGTCCTGGAGCGGGACCTGCGCAAGCGGCGCGGGCAGGTCGTCGTACGGACCCCGCACGGCACCCCGCTGGGGCGGCTCGGCCTGGACCTCCAGGACCGCCCGGCGGCGGCCCGGGACACCGACTTCGCGGAGCTGCTGCGAGAGGTCGACCGCTGGGACCACGTGCTGTCCGGCAACCGGCACTCCACGCTGATCGGCGAGCGGGTCTTCCCCGGCCGGTACACCACACTGGAGTACGGCTCGCCGCGCTCCGACGTCTTCCAGCGGGCGACGTCGGCGGACGTGCGGCGGCTGCGCGAGTCGCTGGGCGTCCCGGAGGGCTCGGTGGCGATCCTGTACGTGCCGGCGCACCGCGACCATCTGCGGGTGCAGCGCCCGCTGCTGGACCTGGAGCGGATCGCGCGCCGGCTCGGTCCGCGCTTCGTGATCCTGGCCCGGACCCCGCCCGAGTGCCCGCCGGAGGGCAGCCGGGTGATCGACGTCCGGGACCATCCGAGCCTGCCGGAGCTGTGCCTCGCCTCGGACGCGCTGCTCACCGACTACTCCTCCCTGATGTTCGACTACGCGGGCCTGGACCGGCCGATCGTCGTGCACACCGCGGACTGGGAGGCGTTCGCGGCGGCCCGCGGCGTCTACTTCGACCTGCGGCTGCTGCCGCCGGGCGCGGTCGCGCGCAGCGAGGACGAGCTGATCGACATCTTCGCCACCGGGCACTGGTGCGGCTCGCGCTCGGCGCAGCTGCGCTCGGTGTTCCGGGAGCGGTTCTGCCCGTACGACGACGGTCGTGCCGCCGAGCGGGTGGTGCGGCGGGTGGTGCTGGGCGAGACGGAGCTGCCGCCGGTGCGGCCGCCCGCGGACCGCACGCCGGTTCCGGCGGCGTGCGCGCGTTCCCCGCTGGCCACCGTTCCGCAACCTTCCGGTGTTCGTACCGTCACCGAGAGCCACTGAACACCGTTGGTCCTACCGGGAGTTCCCATGCCCCTCGGCTCGACGCGGCCCACCCCGAGCCGGCCGTCCACCTGGCGCCCGGCGGGACGGCCCGGCCGCGTCCGCATGACAACAGAAAGAACAGAATGCCCCGCTTCAGCATTATCGTCCCGTCCCACGGGGTCGCCGGCAGACTGTCCCAGGCGCTGGACTCGGTCCTCGGCCAGTCCTTCGGCGACCTCCAGCTGATCCCGGTCTGCGACGCTCCCGACTCCCCCGCGGCCGAGGTCGCCGCCGGGTACGCCGAGCGGGACTCCCGGGTGACCCCGGTCCACTCACCGCCGTCCGCCGGTCTGAGCGGGGCCCGCAACACCGGCCTCACCGCGGCGACCGGCGCCTATGTGCTGTTCCTCGACGGCGACGACCTGCTGCTGCCGGGTGCGCTCGGCGCGCTGGACGCCCGGCTGACCGAGACCGCCGGGGTGGATGTGCTGTACGCCGAGCACGAGCGCGCCCCCTGGTGGGAGGGCGAGCCGACGAACCCGGCGGCCCCGCTGCTCGCCAAGGCCCCGGGCGGCGCCTTCGCCCCGGCCGAGCTGCCCGCGCTGACCGGGGTCCAGCTGCCGGCCTGGAGCGCCGCCTACCGCCGCGGCTTCCTCACCGAGCACGGACTCGCCTTCCCCGACAGCCACTTCACCGACCTCGGCTGGGGCGGGCTGACCACGCTCGCCGCCGAGCGGATCGCGGTGCTGCGCCGGGTCGTCGTACGGCACCGGCTGCGCCGCCAGGGCAGCCGGCTGAATCTGCCCGGGGACCACCAGCAGTCCCTGCTGGACCAGGTGGACCTGGTGCTCACCCGGGCGGCCGAGCGCGCCCTGCCCGTCGAGCGCACCGGCCCGCTGTTCGAGCAGCTCTTCTCGTACGTGCTGAAGACGGCGTCCCGGCCGGAGCGGCTGCCCGCCGGGCGGCGGGCGTTCTTCCGCCGCGCGGGCCATCTCTACCGGCGGCACCGGCCGGCCGGCTACCGGGCGCCGGGCGGCAGCCTGGGGGTGCAGCACCGGCTGCTGGCGACGGGCGCGTACAGCGCGTTCCGGGCGCTGCGCGGAGTCAACCGGACGGCGTCGAGGGCGGCCGAGCGGCTGCCGCGCCCGCCCATGCTGCGCACCCGGCTGCGCTACGCCCGCGATCTGCACCGCCCCCTCGATCCCGGCCTCGCGGTGTTCTGCGCCTACTGGGGCCGCGGCTACGCCTGCAACCCGGCGGCGATCCACGCCAAGGCCCGGGAACTGGCCCCGCACATCCGCTCCGTGTTCCTGGTCGAGGCGGACCAGGCGCACGCGATGCCGAAGGACGTCGAGTACGCGGTGATCGGCTCGCGCCGCTACTGGGAGGTGCTGGCCCGCGCCACCTACCTGGTCAACAACGCCAACTTCGCCGAGGGGATCGTCAAGCGGCCGGGCAGTGTGCACCTCCAGACCCAGCACGGCACCCCGCTGAAGACGATGGGCGTGGACCAGTCGACGTACCCGGTGGTGGCCGCGCAGTCCGGCAGCTTCACCCGGCTGCTGGGCCGGGTGGACCGCTGGGACTTCAACCTGTCCTCCAACCGGCACTCCACTCAGATGTGGGAGCGGGCCTTCCCGGGCTCCTGGGAGGCGCTGGAGTACGGCTATCCGCGCAACGACGTCTACTACACGGCGACCGCCGAGGACGTGGCCCGTATCCGCCGGGAGCTGGGCGTCCCGGAGGGCAGCACGGCCGTGCTGTACGCGCCGACCCACCGCGACCACCACACCGGCTTCGCACCGGGCCTGGACCTGGAGGCCTTCTGCGCGGCGGCCGGCGAGGACGTCGTCGTGCTGCTGCGCGCCCACTACTTCTACGACCGGGGCCCCGCACAGAGTTCCGGCCGGATCATCGACGTCACCGCGCACCGCTCCGCCGAGGACGTCTGCCTGGCCGCGGACGCGCTGGTCACCGACTACTCGTCGATCATGTTCGACTACGCCAACCTGGACCGGCCGATCGTCGTGTACGCCGACGACTGGGACGTCTACCGGGAGACCCGGGGCGTCTACTTCGACCTGATGGCCGAGCCTCCGGGCCCGGTCGCGCACACCCCCGAGGAGCTGGCGGCGATCTTCCGCGACGGCTCCTACGCGGGCCCGGAGGCCAGGGCGCTGCGGGCCGCGTTCCGGCAGCGGTTCTGCGAGTTCGACGACGGCCGCGCCGCCGAGCGGGTGGTACGGCGGGTGCTGCTCGGCGAGCCGCCCGAGGCGATCCCGGCCGTGGTCCCGCTCGCGGAACGCATCCCCGCCCCCGCCGCCGCCCTCGCAAGGAGCTGATCCGCCGTGCCCCGCTTCAGTCTCATCGTGCCCTGTTTCAAGGTGCAGGGCTTTCTGCGCGAGTGTCTGGACTCGGTGCTGACGCAGTCCTTCGGCGACTTCGAGCTGATCGCCGTGGACGACTGCTCCCCGGACGGCTGCGGCGCGATCCTGGACGAGTACGCCGAGCGTGATCCGCGGGTGCGGGTGCTGCACCTGCCGGAGAACGTGGGCCTCGGCCGCGCCCGCAACGCCGGGATGCCGCACGCCACCGGGGACTACCTGTTCTTCCTCGACAGCGACGACACCCTCACCCCGGGTGCGCTGCGGGCGATGGCGGACCGGCTGGCGGAGACCGGCGACCCGGACGTGCTGGTCTTCGACTACGCCCGCACCTACTGGTGGGGCGGGACGCGCCGCAACGTACTCGCCGAGGTCCTGACGGAGGCCGGTTCCGGCACCTTCACGGCCGCCGAGCACCCGCGGATCCTGGATCTGCTGATGGTGGTGTGGAACAAGGTCTACCGGCGGGAGTTCGTCGCGTCGGAGGGGTTCGAGTTCCCGCCCGGCTACTACGAGGACACCCCCTGGACCTTCCCGGTGATGCTGAGCGCCGGGCGGATCGCCGCGCTGGACCGGATCTGCCTGTACTACCGGCAGCGCAGGCAGGGCAACATCCTGTCCACCACCAGCCGCAAGCACTTCGACATCCACGACCAGTACGAGCGGGTCTTCGCCTTCGTCGACCGGCGCCCGGAGCTGGCGGTGTGGCGGCCGTACCTGCACCGCAAGATGGGCGAGCACTGCCTGGACATCCTCGCCAAGCCGGACCGGCTGCCGCCCGGCGACAAGGCCGAGTTCTTCCGGCGGACGCGGGAGCTGTTCCGGCGGCACCGGCCGGAGGGCGCCCTGCCGGGCGGGGAGGTCGCGGTCCTGGACGGCTCCTGGCCGACGTACCGGGTCAGGCGGCAGGCGGCGGGGGCCGGGCGGGAGGCGGCCCGGCGGGCGGAGCTGGCCCGCCGGGCGGTGGCCGGGCGGGCGCGCGGCGGCTGGGCGTGGCTGCACGCCCGCCGTCCGCTGGACCCGAACCTGGTGGTCTACTCGGCTTCCTCGCACCGGGGCATGCTCGGCGACCCGGCCGCCGTCTACGCCAAGGCCCGGGAGATCGCCCCGCGGCTGCGCGGGGTGTGGGTGGTCAGGGACGCGGAGACCGCCGCGGGGCTGCCGGCGGACGTCGAGCGGGTGGTCGTCGGTTCCCGGCGCTATCTGGAGGTCACCGCGCGCGCGAAGTTCTTCGTCAACGACGTCAACTGGCCCGGCACCCTGGCCAAGCGCCCCGGCAGCGTGCACATCCACACCCACCAGGGCACCCCGCTGAAGTACATGGGCGCCGATCTGCTGGACAAGCCCGGCGCCCGGCTCGGCTTCGACGTGCCGCAGATGCTGCGCCGGGCCGACCGCTGGGACCACAGCCTGGTCGCCAACCGCCACTCCGAGCGGGTGTGGGAGCGGGCCTACCCGTGCCACTTCGCCTCGGCGCGCACCGGCAGCCCGCGCAACGACGTGCTGGTGGCGGGCGGTGACAGCGACTTCCGGCGGCGGCACGGCATCCCGGAGTCGGACACGGTGGTGCTGTACGCGCCGACCCGCCGGGACTACCGGCGCGGCGGGCATGTGGACCGGATCGACCTGGCCCGGTTCGCGGCCGACCTGGGCGAGGGGCACACGCTGGTCGTCCGGCTGCATCCCTCGCTGGCGACCGGTCCGGCGCGCGGGCTGGGCCTGGCGGAGCTGGCCCGGCGGGGGGTGGTGGTCGACGCGACCGACGAGCCGCGGGTCGAGGATGTGCTGCTCGCGGCGGACGTGCTGGTCACCGACTACTCGGCCGTGATGTTCGACTACGCCAACCTGGACCGGCCGATCGTGGTGCACGCCGACGACTGGGCCGCGTACGCGGCGAGCCGGGGCACCTATCTCGACATCACCGCAGAGCCTCCGGGCCATGTCTCGCGCTCCTACCGGGAGCTGGCGTGGCTGTTCGCCTCGGGCTCCTGGCGGGACGAGGAGTCGGCGCGGCTGCGGGCGGAGTTCCGGGCGCGCTACTGCGAGTACGACGACGGGCGGGCCGCCGAACGGGTCGTCCGCACCCTGCTGCTGGGCGAGCCGATGCCGGACGCGGAGCCGCTGCGGATCCCGGGGCAGGCGACGGCCCGGTCCGCGCTGACGTCGGCATAGCACCGACGGGGGTGCCGGCCGCCGCTCAGGGCCGGCACCCCCGTCGGTGGTCTCGGTGGTGGTCCGTACCGACTACTCGATCACTCGATGACGAGGTCGACGTCGATGTTGCCGCGGGTGGCGTTGGAGTAGGGGCAGACCTGGTGGGCGGTCTCGACCAGCTTGCGGCCGGTGGCCTCGTCCACGGTGTCGGGCAGCTCCACGCGGAGGGTGACCTTCAGGCCGAAGCCCTCGCCCTGCTTGCCTATGCCCACCTCGGCGGTCACCGCGGCGTCGCTGACGTCCACCTTCGCCTGACGGCCGACGAGACCGAGGGCGCTGCCGAAGCAGGCGGCGTACCCGGCGGCGAAGAGCTGCTCGGGGTTGGTGCCCTGCCCGTTGCCGCCCAGCTCCACCGGCATGGCCAGGGCGAGGTCGATCGTGCCGTCGGAGGAGACGGCGCGGCCCTCGCGGCCGTGGGTGGCGGTGGCGACGGCGGTGTAGAGCGCGTCCATGGAAGACCATCCCTCTCTCGATGTGCGACGCGGTGTGCGCCTCTGCCCTCAAGTAGAGCACACAACTAAATTGCGCACAACTAAATGGACCGCTAGAGCTACCCTGGAGGCATGACCGACACCGAGTGGCTCCACCTGGACCGCCAGATCTGCTTCTCGCTGCACGCGGCGTCCCGCGCCTTCAACGGCGTCTACCGCGTGCTCCTCAAGGACCTCGGGCTGACCTACCCGCAGTACCTGGTGATGCTCCTGCTGTGGGAGCAGGGCGACCTGCCCGTCAAGAAGCTCGGCGAACAGCTGCGACTCGACTCCGGCACGCTGTCCCCGCTGGTCAAGCGACTGGAGGGGGCGGGGCTGGTACGGCGTGAGCGCAGCACCGAGGACGAGCGGTCGGTATGGGTACGGCTCACCGACGAGGGCACGGCCCTGCGCGAGCGCGCCGCGGAGGTACCGCGCCGTATCGTCTCGGCCACCGGCTTCGACCCCGCCGAGATCTCCACCCTCCGCACCCGCCTCGACCAACTCACCACCGCCCTGGACGCCGCAGCGGAGTCGGAGGCACGGGCGGCTGCTGCCGGTTAGTGGGGGGCGGTACGTCAGTGGGGCCGGGGCAGGTGGGGTCGGCGGGTGTAGAGGCGGACCACTGCTCCGTCGCGGGTGGTGTTCCGGCTGACGGTGAAGTCGGCGTCCAGGATGGCGAGTTTGGTGCGCTCCGTGCGGCTGGTCGGGGTCCAGTCGCCGGCCAGCAGTTCCTGGTCGGCCACGACCCAGACCCGGTCCAGCCGGGCGAGTCGGCGCCGTAGCTCACCGGGGCGGACCTCACGGCCGTACAGGGTCCCGGAGCGGGCCGCGCCCTGGAGGAGTGCCACGTCCCGTGTGCCCCGGAAGGCCCCCGGATAGGTGAGGGCCGTGTTCCGTGTGGACGCCGGGAGGAACAGCACGGGGTCTCCCGCCTCGATCTCCCGCCCGGCCACCCGGGCAACGGCGCCGAGGTCGTCGGGCCGTGTTTCCGGGTCCCGGTCCGCGCGGAGGAGGGGGAGCTGGTGGAGGAGGGAGAGGGTGACGGCGAAGACCCCGAGGGCGGTGACGAGGGGGCCGGCAGGGCGGAGGCGGCCGGCCGCGCGCGCCACCCGGTCCGCCCCCGCGGCCACCAGCAACGGCGCCCCGCCGAGGGCGTACAGCACGTACCGGTCGACATACAGCGGCGAGAACTGAGATACCGCCATAAGAGTGAACGGCGGGATCACGGTCAACGGCAGAGCCACACCCGGAAGGGTGATTCCGCGGGCCTGGCCGAGGAGCCCGCCCGCCCCCACCAGGGCCAGTGCGAGACACACCGCGCACACCATCCACGTCGGACCCAGGAACGCCCGCAGCAGCTCCTCCGCCGTCGCCGCCGTAGGCCTGCGCAGCCATGCCACCTGCGCCGCCTGCCCGTGCGACACCGCCACCATCGGCAGCAGCACAAGGACCACCGCGCCCGCGGCGCACCCCCACCTCCGCCACACCCGCGCCCCGGCCCGCCCGAGCGCCAGCGACACCGCGTGGGCGGGCAGCAGCAGCACCGCGAACTCGTGCAGCCAGCAGGTCAGTCCGAGCAGCGCGCCGTACGCCCACCAGGAGCCGGCGGAGCCGCCGCGCACCGCGCGGACGAACAGCAGCGTCGCCCCCGTGGCACCGGCCGCGACCAGGGCGTACGAGCGGCCCTCCTGCGCGTAGTGCCCGGCCATCGGCGTGCCGGCGTACAGCAGCCCCGCCCACAGTCCCACGCGCGGCCGGGCCAGCCGGACGCCGAGGGCGGCCACCAGCCCGGCCGTCGCCGCCGCCGCGCACACCGACGGCAGCCGCAGCACGACCTCGCCGGGGTGGACGGTGAGGACGGCGTGCACGAGCAGGTAGTACAGGCCGTGCACCGCGTCGACGCCGTGCAGCAACCGCCAGATCTGCGGCACCGTACGGCGCCCGACCTGGAAGGTGACGGCCTCGTCGCGCCACATCCCGCCCCGGTCCAGGCCCCACAGCCCGAGCGCGAGCATCACCAGCACGGGCACGCCCACGGCGACGGCCCGGCGAACGCGCGCCGGTAGCCGAGGCGGCCGGTGCGTCGTTGTACCGGACGCACCGGTCATGCGGGTCGCACCGGCCGGGTGGCTGGTACCGGCCGACCGCGGTTGCACAGGAAGCACGTCGTTGAGCCCGATGTTCACCACTGCCCGATCTCTTACGATGAGACACTTTTCGAGTCATTGACGGCGTATCGCGAGGGATAACACCATCCGCGAGGCTTAGGCTCCCATGCGATGAACCGTCTCCGTGTCACTTCCGGCCCGGTCCTCGCCCTCATCGCCCTGTGGCTCGCCACCCGCGCCCTGATGCTCTGGCTGCTCGCGCACGAGAGCCCGGCGGTGCTCGGCGGCGGCGCGGTGGCCCGCGAGGTGTGGCAGCTCTACGCGCACTGGGACGGCGTCCTCGCGCACGGCACCTTCCCGGCGCACGACACCCTGTGGCAGTACCCGCCCGGCGCGGGCCCGGTGCTGCTGGCGCCCGGAGCGCTGCCGGGACTGACGTACTTCCAGGCGTTCGTGGCGCTGACCCTGGGCGTGGACGCGCTGATCGCGGCGGTGCTGGTCCGTGCGGGCGGCCGGACCGGGCGGAGCCTGCTCGGCGCGGCGCTGTGGACCGGCGGTCTGCCGCTGCTGCTGCATCTGCCGCTCGCCCGGTACGACGTGGTGGCCACCGCCCTGGCCGTGCTCTCCCTGCTGGTCCTGGCCCGCTCCCCGCGCGGCTGCGGGGTGTGGGCGGCGCTGGGCGCGCTGGTGAAGGTGTGGCCGGCGCTGGCGCTGCTGGGCACTCCCCGCGGCCGGGCGACCCGCACGGCGTGGGGCTGGGCGACGGCCACCGCGGTCGCGGGCCTCGGCCTGCTGGCGGCCTGCTTCGCCCACCCGCTGTCCTTCCTGCGCCAGCAGAGCGGCCGCGGCGTGCAGGTCGAGTCGCTGGGCGGTACGGCGCTCGGCCTCGCCCGGCACGCCGGCTGGTCCGGCCGCGCCCACTACCAGTACGGCGCGGTGGAACTGGTCGGTCCGCATGTGCGCGCCGTCGCCACCGCCTCGCTCGCCCTCACGGCCGTCGCCTTCGGGCTGCTGGTGCTGTGGCGGCTGCGGGCGCGGCGCTGGAGCGAGGCCACGCCGTACGACGCGGCGCTGTGCGCGGTGCTGCTGTTCACGGTCACCAGCCGGGTCATCAGCCCGCAGTACCTGATCTGGCTGCTCGGGCTGGCCGCGGTGTGCCTGACCTCGCGCCACACGGGCCAGCGCCCGGTGGCCGTGCTGGTGCTGGCGGCGTCCGCGCTGAGCACGGTGGTGTTCCCGATGTGCTACCACGACGTGGTCGCCGGGACCTGGACCGGCTGTCTGCTGCTGCTGGCGCGCAACGGCGTGCTGACCGCCGCCGCGCTGCTGTCCGTCGCCCGCCTCTGGCGCGATTCCCGCCCGCTCCCCGCAAAGAGCGGGAAAAAGACGGAACCCGGCCCCGGTTCCGATCGTCTTCCGGAACGGGCACTGAGCCCCTCTTAACGGGGTATTACCGAAAAAACCTAAGCTCCGGCCCGTGGACTCCATGCACCCAGATCCGCCAGTGACCACAGAACGAGCGGCCGCACCGCAGGTCGGTGTCGTCGTCATCGGCTACAACGACGTCGCCCACATGGGCGCGGCCGTGCGCTCGGCGCTCGCCCAGGGGCCGAGCGTCGCCGAGGTGGTCGCCGTGGACGACTGTTCCACCGACGGCACCGCGGAGCTGCTGGAGCGGCTGGCCGCCGACGAGCCCCGGCTGCGGGTGGTGCGCCGGGAGGTGAACAGCGGCGGCTGCGGCAGTCCGCGCAACACCGGCATCGACGCGGTGACGGCGCCGTACGTGATGTTCCTGGACAGCGACGACGTGCTGCCGCCCGGTGCGGTGGACGCGCTGCTGGCGGCGGCCACGGAGGCGCACGCCGAGGTGGCGAGCGGTCTGTGCGTGCGCCGGGAGCTGCCCTCGGGGCGTGAGCAGGCCTGGCAGGAGTCCGTCTACACGGCGCGCACCACCCTCGCGCGCCCCGCCGAGCACCTCCGGCTGGTCCACGACACGCTGTGCGTCAACAAGCTGTACCGCACGGACTTCCTGCGCGAGCACGGCATCCGCTTCCCGGAGGGCCGGTTCCGCTACGAGGACATCGTCTTCACCGCGCGCGTGCTGGCGGCCGGGCCGCGCCTCGCGCTGATCCCGGACCGGGTGTACGTCTGGCATGTGCGCCGGTCGGCCGAACGGCTGTCGATCTCCCTGGACCGGGCGCACGTCGACAACTGGAAGGCGCGCACGGAGGCGTGCGCGCTGGCGTACGACATTCTGCTGAGCGCCGGGCAGAAGGAACTGGCGCGGGCCGCGCGGGCCAAGTTCCTCGACCACGAGCTGCGGATGTACCTGCGCGAGCTGGGGTTGCGCGACGCGGACTACCGGCGCGCATGGTGGACGCACACCCGTGAGTACCTCACGCGCTACGACGCGGCCGACTGGGAGACGGACCCGACCGCGCCCGGCCCGCTGCTCGCCCGGGTCGTGCTGGAGTCCCCCGAGCCGCGCGACCTGCCCCGGATGCGCGAGCTGGCCGGCCGCCCGGCGCGGCTGCTGCCGCCGTACGCCCGTACCGACGACGGCGTGCCGGTCTGGTCCGCCGACCTCCCCCAGGTCACCCTGACCCCCTTCCTGACCCGCCCGGTGCACTCCCTGCCCCTCGCGGTCGGCGCGGAACTGCGCCCGCGCGCGCGTGCGGCGCGGCTGCGTCTGCGGCTGGACGAGATGTACGGCAGGATCGCCGAGGCCGGCGGCCCGGTCGGGGCGGACCTGGAATGGCGCTCCCGGGACGACGACCGCGTCCGCGGCCACGCCCGGCTCGACTTCCGGCCCGCGGGCACCGTCGGCTGGTCGGCCGAGGCGTCCGTGGACCTGTCGGGGCTCGGCGCGGGCACCTGGGACCCGCACCTGACCCTGCACTTCGCGGACGGCACCCGGCGCGAGGTGACGGCGCACGCCCTGACGGGCGCGGGCCGGCTGCGCCGGCGCGCCGTGCCGAGCGTCCGGCACGGCGTGCTGCTGGTCCAGCCGTACGCCACGCACTCCGGCGCGCTGGCCGTGCGCGTGGCGACCGGAGCGGGCGGAGCGCTGCGGATCCTGCGCGGCCGCCTGCGCCGCCTGTTTCACTGAGTGATGCCCGTGCCCCGTGGAGGGGGCCGGGCCGACTGACGAGGAGACGCCCGCACATGACCTGGCTGATCACCGGCGGTGCCGGATACATCGGGGCCCATGTCGTCCGCGCGATGACGGAGGCGGGCGAGCGCGCGGTCGTCTACGACGACCTGTCCACGGGCATCGCCGAGCGGGTACCGGCGGAGGTGCCGCTGGTGCGCGGCTCCACCCTGGACGGCGCCCTGGTCGCCCGCACGCTCGCCGAGCACCGGATCACCGGTGTCGTGCACCTGGCGGCGAAGAAGCAGGTGGGCGAGTCGGTGGAGCGCCCGCTGCACTACTACCACGAGAACGTGGAGGGCCTGCGGGTCCTGCTCCAGGCGGTCACGGACGCGGGGGTCCCGTCCTTCCTGTTCTCCTCCTCCGCGGCGGTCTACGGCATGCCGGACGTGGACCTGGTGACGGAGGAGACCCCGTGCCGGCCGATGTCCCCCTACGGCGAGACGAAGCTCGCCGGCGAGTGGCTGGTCCGCGCCGCGGGGAAGGCGACCGGCCTCGCCACCGCCTGCCTCCGCTACTTCAACGTGGCCGGCGCGGCGGCTCCGGAGCTGGCCGACACGGGCGTCTTCAACCTCGTCCCGATGGTCTTCGAGAAGCTGACGGAGGGCGCGGCGCCGCGGATCTTCGGCGACGACTACCCGACCCCCGACGGCACCTGCATCCGCGACTACATCCACGTCGTCGACCTGGCCGAGGCGCATGTGGCCGCCGCCCGTGCCCTCGCCGCCGCCCCCGGCACCGACCTCACCCTCAACATCGGCCGGGGCGAGGGGGTCTCCGTGCGCGAGATGATCGACCTCATCAACGCGGTCACCGGCTACGACCGCGCCCCCACCGTCACCCCGCGCCGCCCCGGCGACCCCGCCCGGGTGGTCGCCTCGGCCGACCGCATCAGCACGGAACTGTCCTGGAAGGCCCGGCACGACGTCCAGGACATGATCACCTCCGCCTGGCAGGGCTGGCTCCGCCTCCACCCCGAGGCCTCCCGAGGCTGACGGAAGGCCCTACGCCGTCGTCACCGCCCCCGGGACACGGCGGCCGAGCCGGCCGGCTCGGTCCCCGCCCGGGGCCGGCGGATTACAGCGCCTTGAGCGCTCCCGCCGTGGCCCGGGCCAGCTGGGCCAGGTACCCCTTCGGCGGCTTCGGGGAGCGGATGACCACCGCGCGCCAGTACAGCGGGCCGGAGATCAGGTCGAGGGTGAGGTCCGCGTCGAGGTCCGCCCGCAGCTCGCCCCGCGCCTGCGCCGCCGCCACGATCTTGCTGGCCACCCCCTCCTGGCCGTCCCGCAGCGCCCGCTGGAAGGCCTCCGCGATGTCGGGGTTGCGGGCCGCCTCGGCCTGGAGGTCGGGGATGATCTGGGAGGCGACCGGATGGCGCAGCGCACGGGACGTGACCTCGTAGAGCAGCCGCAGGTCGGCCTCCAGCGAGCCGGTGTCGGGGACCGGCAGGCCGAGCACCGCCATGGCCGAGACCACGTCCAGCACCAGGTGCAGCTTCGACCGCCAGCGCCGGTACACCGCCGTCTTGCCGACGCCCGCCCGCCGCGCGATGCCCTCGATGCTCATGCGCGCGTACCCGACCGCGGCCAGCTCCTCGAAGACCGCCCCCCGGATGGCCTCGGTCACGTCCTCGCGGAGCACCGCCGCACCGGCCGGGGCCCGGCGGCGCGGACGGGGTGTCGGCGGGGTGGCGGACTCGCCGGCGTTCGTCGTCATACGAACAGCATAGGGCGTGACGACGAAACGGTTGCGTTCCGACGTCGATTGGTTCTACTCTCGCGTTGCGACGATACGGTCCCGTCCCGACGTAAGAGAACGTGAAGAGAAGCGTAAGGAAACTCCGGACGCCGGACCGGCCGGCTGCGGCCCCGCCAGAGTCGGACGCAGCTCCCCCCTCCCCCGAGCGAAAGCAGCGGATGTGAGCCAGGTCCTCCACACACCGCCCCCCACCCAGGCCCCGGCAGACGACGATCTGGCGGCGCTGGCCGCCCGCCACGGCCTGACGGTCAGCGGCGCCCGCCCCACCCTGCGCGAGTACATCGGCCAGCTGTGGGCCCGGCGCCACTTCATCACCGCGTTCGCCACCGCCAAGCTCACCGCCCAGTACAGCGAGGCCAAGCTCGGCCAGGTCTGGCAGGTCATGACCCCGCTGCTGAACGCGGCGGTCTACTACTTCATCTTCGGCGTGCTGCTCGGCACCAAGAAGGGCGTGCCGGACTACGTCCCGTTCCTGGTCACCGGCGTGTTCGTGTGGACGTTCACGCAGAGTTCGATCCAGGTCGGCACCCGCGCGATCTCCGGCAACCTCGGCCTGGTGCGCGCCCTGCACTTCCCGCGCGCCGCGCTGCCGATCTCCTTCTGCATCCAGCAGCTCCAGCAGCTGCTGTTCTCGATGGCCGCGCTGGTGGTCATCCTGCTCGGCTTCGGCCTGCCGGTCACCCCCGGCTGGCTGCTGGTGATCCCCGCGCTGTTCCTCCAGTTCCTGTTCAACGCGGGCATGGCGATGATCATGGCGCGGATGGGTGCGAAGACCCCGGACATCGCCCAGCTGATGCCGTTCGTGCTGCGCACCTGGATGTACGTGTCCGGCGTGATGTGGAGCATCAGCAAGCTCGTCAAGAAGGACCACCTGCCGCACATCGTCACGGTCCTGCTGGAGAACAACCCGGCCGCGGTCTACATCGACCTCATGCGCTACGCGCTGATCAAGAGCTTCCACGCCAAGCAGCTGCCGCCGCACGTGTGGGCGACGGCCACCGGCTGGGCCCTGCTCGCCGGCGTCGGCGGATTCATCTACTTCTGGAAGGCTGAGGAGAAGTACGGCCGTGGCTGAGCACACCGAAACAAGGGTCCCCACCGTCGTCGCCGACGGCGTCGACATCGTCTACCGGGTCAACGGCACCGGCTCCGGCCGCGGCTCCGCCACCGCCGCCCTCAACCGCATTCTGCGCCGCAAGCAGGCCGAGAAGGCGGCCGGCGTACGCCGGGTGCACGCGGTGAAGAACGTCTCGTTCGTCGCCTACAAGGGCGAGGCGATCGGGCTCATCGGCACCAACGGCTCCGGCAAGTCGACGCTGCTCAAGGCGGTCGCCGGGCTGCTCCCCGTGGAGAACGGCCATATCTACACCAACGGCCAGCCCTCCCTCCTCGGCGTCAACGCCGCCCTGATGAACGACCTCACCGGCGAGCGCAACGTCCACCTGGGCGGTCTCGCCATGGGCATGTCCCGGGAGCAGGTCAGGGAGCGCTACGACGACATCGTCGAGTTCTCCGGCATCAACGAGAAGGGCGACTTCATCACCCTTCCGATGCGCACCTACTCCTCCGGCATGGCCGCCCGGCTGCGCTTCTCCATCGCCGCCGCCAAGGACCACGACGTGCTCCTCATCGACGAGGCGCTGGCCACCGGCGACCGCAAGTTCCAGATGCGTTCGGAGGAACGCATCCGCGAGCTGCGCGAGAAGGCGGGCACGGTCTTCCTGGTCAGCCACAACAACAAGTCCATCCGCGACACCTGCGAGCGGGTGCTGTGGCTGGAGCGCGGCGAGCTGCGCATGGACGGGCCGACCGAGGACGTCATGAAGGAGTACGAGGCCTTCACCGGCGACAAGAAGGCCGCGTGAGGGTGAAAAAGGGTGCCTTCGGCGGCGCGGAGCGTATGAACGGCGTATGAATGCCGCCCGGAGGGCAACCCAGGGCCCGGGAAACACGTCTTCCCTTCCGGGCCCCGCCCCACTCTCTTACCCAGAGCGCCGTTATCCCTTTCATCCTCCTAGTGACAGTATGTTATGAAAGGTGCGCCCTGAGACGCACGGAGACGACAAGCCCAAGGAGTCCTTCACGATGCCCCACCTCAGCGTCATCGTCCACGGACCGAACGCACAGGGGCATCTGACCGAGCTGCTCGGTTCACTCGAGGCACGGCCCCTGCCCGACGTCGAGGTGATCGTCGCCGCCGTCGGCGCCTGGGCGCGCGAGACGGCCGAGGCGCACGCCCCCGAGACCATCGCCGTACCCCTCCCGGAGGGCACCGGCGACGCGGCGGCCCGCGCGGCCGGTGCCGCCCGCGCCTCCGGCCGCTGGCTGCACTTCGTGCACGCCAAGGACGGGCTGCCGGCCGGCGCCACCCGAATGGTCGCCGAGCGCGTCGCCGAACTGGACGACACCGTCGACGTCCTCCTCTTCGACCATGTCACCACCACCTGGCAGTCCGCCGCCCGGCCCTCCCGCGACGGCCGCTTCCTCGCCGCCGTCGGCCGCGAGCCGCTCCCCCTGGACGAGGCCGCCGACCTGCTGCGCCTCACCCCGCTGCTCGGCAACCGCGCCGTGCGCGCCGACTTCTGGCGGGCGCACGAGCAGCGGCTCAGCACCGACGACGAGGCGCACGCGGCGTACGAGACCCTGCTGCGGGCCCGCCGGATCGCCTGCCTGAACCAGGCGGCGTACGAGAACCGCGAACTGCGCCCCGAGAGCCTGCCGCCGCTCGCCCCCGAGGACCGCCTCGCGCTCATCGACCGCTACGAGTCGCTGCTCCCGCTCACCCAGGACCGCCGCGCCGCCCGCACCACGCTCTACGACCTGATGGTGCGCGACCTGGTGCGCACCTTCGCCGGCGAGAACCTGCCCGACCCGGTGGCCCGCGAGTTCTTCCGCCGCGCCTCCCTCGCGGCCGTCCGCTGGCGCCCCGAGCGCCACGAGCGCCCCGCGGGCCTGGAAGGCGTACGGCACGCGCTGCTGGAGGAGGGCGCCTACACCAAGTACCGCGCCTTCCAGGCCGCCAACCGGGCCCGCCGCACCGCCAAGAAGGCCGTACGGACCCGTAAGCGCGAGCTGGGCACCAAGGTCCGCGACCTCCAGTACCGGCGCGCCCTGAGCCGTCCGGTCGACCCGAACCTGGCCGTGTTCGCGGCCTACTGGGAGCGCGGGGTGGCCTGCAACCCGGCTGCCATCGCCGCCAAGCTGCGCGAACTCGCCCCGCACATCCACCCGGTGTGGGTCGTGTCCAAGGACAACGAGGCCCTGCTGCCGCCCGGCACCGACCACATCGTGCCCGGCACCCGCCGCTACTGGGAGACCCTGGCCACCGCCAAGTACCTCGTCAACAACGTCAACTTCCCCAACGCGGTGGTCAAACGCCCCGACGCGATCCACCTCCAGACCCACCACGGCACCCCGCTCAAGCGGATGGGCCTGGACCAGATGGAGCACCCGGCCGCCGCCAAGGGCCTGGACTTCAACGCCCTGCTGGCCCGCATCGACAAGTGGGACTACAGCGTCAGCGCCAACAGTCACTCCACCCGGATGTGGGAACGCGCCTACCCGGCCCGCTTCACCTCCCTCGACCACGGCTATCCGCGCAACGACGTCTTCTACACGGCCGACGCCGGCGCGGTCCGCGCGGCCCGCGAACGCCTCGGCATCCCGCCCGGCAAGACGGCCGTCCTGTACGCCCCCACCCACCGCGACTACGAGGCCGGCTTCACCCCGCGCCTGGATCTGGCCGCTCTCGCCGACCGGCTCGGCGAGAACACCGTCCTGCTGGTCCGCGCCCACTACTTCTACGGCGGCGCGGCCTCCCCGCTCACCGGTCTGCGCCGCACCGGCCGGCTCATCGACGTCTCCTCCTACGACCCCGTCGAGGAGCTGTGCCTGGCCGCCGACGCACTGGTCACGGACTACTCGTCGATCATGTTCGACTACGCCAACCTGGACCGGCCGATCGTCGTCTACGCCGACGACTGGGAGACCTACCGCACCACCCGGGGCGTCTACTTCGACCTGATGACGGACCACCCCGGCCAGGTCGCCACCACCCAGGAGGAACTCACCGAGATCTTCCTCTCCGGCGCCTGGCGCGACGAGAGCGCGGCCAAGGCGCGGGCCGCGTTCCGCCGCCGGTTCTGCGAGTACGACGACGGCCGCGCCGCCGAGCGGGTCGTACGCCGGGTGTTCCTCGGCGAGCCGGAAGAGGCCCTGCCGCCGGTGCTCCCCCTCGAAGACCGCACCCCCGCCCCGACCCCCGAGGAGGCCACCGCATGACCACCCCCGACGTCACGGTCACGGTCATCGTCTTCAACGACGCGGCCCGCCTCCCCCGCGCGGTCGCCTCGCTGCGCGCGCAGACGCACGCCAACATCGAGATCATCATCAGCGACGACCACTCGACCGACGACACCCCCGAGGTGGCCCGGCGGCTGGCGGCGCAGGACGAGCGCATCCGCTATCTGCGGCTGCCGGAGAACAGCGGCGGATGCAGCGCGCCGCGCAACCGGGCCGTCGAGATCGCCCGCGCGCCGTACCTGATGTTCCTCGACAGCGACGACGAACTGACGCCGCGCGCGGTCGAGTTGCTGCTCGCCGCGCACCGCGAGCGCGCGGTCGACTTCACCATGGGCGCGGTACGGCGGGTACGGGTGGACAACGGCCGCCGCTCCACCTGGATGCCGCACCTGGTCGCCGAGCACCGCACGGTGGAGGGCATCGAGGCGGACCCGCGACTGCTGTTCGAGCACCTCTCCACCAGCAAGATGTACGCCCGCTCCTTCCTGGACCGGCACGAACTGAGCTTCCCCGAGGGCATCCACTACGAGGACCAGCTGTTCTCGGCCCAGGCGTACTGCCTGGCCAAGGCGTTCACGATCATCCCGGACCCGGTGTACGTCTGGTACATCGACCCGTACGCGGCGGCGGCCTCGGCGTCCATCTCCAACCAGCGGCACAAGGTCAGCAACGTCCGCGACCGGGTCCATGTCCAGCGGCTGATCGACGACTTCCTGGTGGAGAGCGGGCACGCGGGGCTGCGCGAGGACAAGGACTACAAGTTCCTCAAGCACGACTTCCGGATGTACGCCGGCGACCTGCCCTACCGCGACGAGGAGTGGCTGCGGGCGTTCGCCGACATCGTGAACCCCTACCTGGAGACCCTCTCCCCCGGCGCGTACGCCCGCCTGCCCCGCCCCGAGCGGGTGATCCTCCAGCTGGTCCGCGACGGCCGTCTCGCCGACGCGCAAGCGGCGGCGCGCGGCCTCGGCCACGGAGTCGCTCCGCGCCGGATCACCACCGACGCGGACGGCACCCCCTACTGGGGCGACAGCGTCCCCGCCTCCGAGCAGTCCCGCCGCGAACTGGACCTGTCCGACCTGGAGCTGGACACCCGGCCCTTCACCACCGCGCAGTTCCGGCACGAGATCACCGAGCTGACGGCCGGTTCCGGGGCCTCACTGAACCTGCGGATCCGTACGTACGACCCCGGGCTGCGGCTTCCCGTGGGCCCCCAGCGGGCCGGCCTCGTCCTCGCCCCCGGGCGCCGGATGACGGTCCCGTTCCGCCTGGACCCGGTCCGCCCGGGCATCTTCGAGGGCACGGTCCACCTCGACCTGGCCGCCGCGCCGCTCCCTCTCCAGGGCTTCGACGGCGTACGGCACCCGGTGGTCCGGCTGTCCCAGCAGGGCCTCTCCCACTCGGGCGTGCTGCTGGCCCCGCTGGACTTCCCGGTCCGCACGGCCCGCGTCGACTACCGCTCCGGCGCGACCCCGCACGAGGTCACCGTCGAACCGGAGGGGCGCAACCCCGGCCGCCTCCAGCTCCGCTGGCGCCCCACGGGCATCACGGCCCAGCTCATCCGCCCTGCCTTCCACACCCTGGCCCGCCCCAAGGTCCGCAAGGCGGCCCGCCTGCTGGCCAGCGTCCTGAGGTAGTGGTTCTGAGGTAGGGGGCGTGCTGCCTTAGCTGCGGGCAGGCGTGCCGCTGGGGCGATGGGGGTCCCCCCTGCTCGAGCGAAGCCGAGAGCTTGGGGGAGGGTGGGCGCAGGCGGCACCCGGCAAGCGCCGGTGAGCGAAACACCACCCGGCCGACCGCAGCACCGGGCACCCCCCCCCAGCTCTCCCGGGCCTCACCCCACCACCCGATACAGCACCTGACCCCCCGGCCCCCCAGCCACCCGCTCCAACCCCGCCCCCGCAATCCCCCGCGGCCCCACAACCCAGCGCACCCCGTACTCCCGCGCAATCCCCCTCCGCACCTCACCGGAGGTCCCCGCGTCGAAGTACCGCCGCACCGCCGCCTCCCTGCGCCCCGCATCCGGCAGAAACACATCCGGATACCCCGGCGCCACGGTGTAGGGACCGTAAGCGGGGATCTGCCGGGCCGGCATCGTCCGCGCCATCACCACATCCCCGTACCGCACCCACGGCGTGATCCACCGGTACCCCGCCCACGGCGTCCGGTACTTCTCGGCGACCACCGAGGGCAGCGCACTCCGGCCCGTCACATAGCCGAGCGTCCCCGCCTGCCCCCACGCCCCCACCAGCAGCGCCGCACCCAGCGCGCACGCCCACCAGGCCCGCACCGCCCGCCGGCAGCAGGACACGACCTCCAGCGCGGCCGCCAGCTGCGCCGGGATCAGCGCGGCGGGCAGCGCACGGCCCCAGGAGTAGTGCCCGGTCAGCCCGCCCGCCACGAACACCAGCGCGCCGAGGGCGAAGAACAGCACCAGCGGGTCCCAGCGGTCCCGGCGCAGCCGCAGGGCCAGCGCGGCCACCCCCAGCAGCACCAGCCCGAACCGCTCGGCCAGGTGCGTGTACAGCGGCTTGTGGATGGCCTCCAGGTCCGCGCCCGCGGAGAACAGCGCGAAGAAGTCGTAGTACGGCCAGAGCCACAGCAGCAGCGCCCCGAGGGCCAGCCCGGCGCCGAGGCGCAGCCAGACCTCGCGGCCCGGGCGCGCGGCGATCACCGTGGCCAGCGCGCCGATCGTCGCCACCACCCCGGTGAACTGGTGGCAGAGCAGGATCAGCGCCCAGAACAGGCCGAGCCCCGACCACCTGCCCCAGCCCCACACCGGCTCCGCCCGCACCGCCCGGGTCAGCCACGCCCAGAAGTGGAAGGCGAGGCCGAGCGCGAGAACACTCGGGTACGACACGGTCAGCGCGAGCGAGTTCAGCCCGACGAAGCCGCTCCAGTTGAGGACGGCCGGGCCCCAGAGGAAGACCAGGCTGAGCAGGGCCAGGGCCGGGGCCGCGCGATGGGCGGTGTAGGTGCGGACGTACCGCCACACGCCCGTGACCAGCAGTCCGAGCCCGGTGAGCGCGCCGAGCCGGAGCACCACGAACACCGACAGCCCGGTCGCCTTGGCGGCCGCGCCCAGCACCAGCATCCACGGCGAGTAGTACGGGCTCGGCGTGTCCGCGTCGACCAGCGGGTTGCCGGGATGCAGCAGGTCGTGGCGGAGGCGCTGGATGGTGGCCGCGTGCATGCCGAGGTCGCCCATCCACGGCAGGCGGACGATCACCGCCAGCATCAGCAGCAGCACGAGCGCCGCGGCCGTCTGCGGCAGCACGCGGCCCGCCCGCGCGGTGCCGTCGGACGGCACGCGGCGGCTCACCTGTTCTTCGAGCTCAGACGGCGCGGCGCGCATCCTGCTGGAACACCCACGTGCGGTAGACGACGAAACGGAATGCGGAGGCGAGCACGATCGACAGCGCCTTCGCCAGGTTCGACCCGGCCACGCTGTGCAGACCGAAGCCGTGGTAGCCGACCCAGAACAGGCCGATCTCCATCAGCACGCCCAGCCCGCTGAAGACGAAGAACAAGACGATCTGGCTGCGGCTGCGCGAGGACCGGTCGCGATAGGTGAAATAGCGGAAGCCCAGGTAATTCGTCGCCATCGCGATAACGCTGGCCAGGACCGTGGCGGTCATCGCCTGCCAACCCAGCCCGTGCAGCAGCAGGTTGAAGATCAGGAAATTGACGAGGACACCGCTGCCGCCGACGATCCCGAATTTCACGACCTCCAGCACGACACGCGTGACGGGCCGGGCCGGTGCCGGCGCGGGGGGCGCGACCGGGCGGATCTCGGTGAGGTTCACAGTCACACGGCAGACCCTATCCGAAAGGCACCGATGAGCAGGAAACGGTAAATTCACCGATCATTTTTGGCTAAGGCTTCGCAAGAAACGGAACGCCCCGGGCCGATGTCCCGTCAGCCCGGGGCGTTCTCCGTCTCGTACGACTACGAGGTCGACTACGAGTCTCGTACGGCTACGAGTGCGTGCGCAGCAGCGTCCGCATCGTACGCATCGCCACCGACAGGTTGGCGAGGTCGAAGGAGTCCGAGCTGCGGATCTCCTCCAGGGTGGTGCGCGCCCGGCTCAGGATGGGCGCGTTCTTCTGCTCCCACGCCTTGAACCGCTGCTCCGGCGTCGAGGTGCCGTTGCCCACCGCGAGGACGTCCGCGGTGAGCGCCGCGTGCGCCGCGTACAGGTCCTCGCGGATGGAGGCGCGGGCCATGGACTGCCAGCGGTCGTTGCGCGGCAGCTCGATGATGCGGTCCATCAGCTGGGTGATGCTGAGCCGGTCGGCGAGGTCGTAGTACACCTCGGCGACGTCCAGCGGCTCCTTGCCCATGCGGTCGGCGACCGACACGATGTCGAGCGTCGGGAAGGCGGAGGAGAACCCGGCCACACGGGTGGCCAGCTCGTCCGGGACCCCGGCCGAGGACAGCTCGTCGTACACGTGCTGGTACCACTCCAGGTCCGCGCCGCGCAGCAGCTTCGGCAGCTCCTGCCAGACCCGCTCGACCCGCTCCGCGAAGAACTCGACGGTCTCGGCGAGCTGGAGCGGCTGCGGCCGGTTGTTGAGCAGCCAGCGCGTGCCGCGCTCGACCAGGCGGCGCGAGTGCAGCCGGATGCGGGTCTGCACGGCCGCGTCGACCCGGTTGTCCAGCGCCTCGACCGCGTCCCACACCGGTGCCGAGGAGAAGATCGCACGGGCCGCGGTCTGGGCGCGGACGATCTCCTCCAGCGAGGCTCCGGTCTCCTCGCGCATCCGGTGCAGATACGTCGTACCGCCCGTGTTGACCGTGTCGTTGACCAGCACGGTCGTGGTGATCTCACGGCGCAGCGGGTGGTTGTCGACCGCCTCGGCGAAGCGCTCGCGCAGCGCCGTCGGGAAGTACGCGTGCAGCAGGCTGCGCAGGTACGGGTCGTCCGGCAGCGAGGTGTGCAGCAGCTCCTCGGCGACCGTGATCTTCGTGTACGCCAGCACGACGGCCGTCTCCGGCCCGGTCAGGCCGTGCCCCTGGGCGAGCCGCTCGCGGATCTGCCGGTCGGCCGGCAGGAACTCCAGCGCCCGGTCCAGATGGCCCTCGCGCACCAGGTGGCGCAGGAAGCGCTGCTGGGCGTGGAGCATGTCCTTGGCCTGGAAGAGCGCGTTGGCGAGCGCGGTGTTCTGTGCGTAGTTGTTGCGCAGGACCAGCGCGCCGACCTCGTCGGTCATCTCGGCGAGCAGCTTGTTGCGCTGCTTGACGGTCATGTCGCCGTCCGCGACCAGGCCGTTCAGCAGGATCTTGATGTTCACCTCGTGGTCGGAGGTGTCCACGCCGGCGCTGTTGTCGATGGCGTCGGTGTTGATCTTGCCGCCGCTCATGGCGAACTCGATCCGGCCGAGCTGGGTCAGGCCCAGGTTGCCGCCCTCGCCGACGACCTTGACGCGCAGGTCCTTGCCGTCGACGCGGATGGCGTCGTTGGCCTTGTCGCCGACGTCGGCGTGGGTCTCGGCGGACGACTTCACGTACGTGCCGATGCCGCCGTTCCACAGCAGGTCCACCGGGGCCTGGAGGATGGCCTTCATCAGGTCGGCCGGGGTCATCTTGGTGACCTTGTCAGCGATCCCGAGGGCCTCGCGGATGTGGGCGTTGAGCTGGATCGACTTGGCGCTGCGCGGGAAGATCCCGCCGCCCGCCGACAGCAGCTCGGTGTTGTAGTCGGCCCAGCTGGAGCGGGGCAGCTCGAACAGGCGGCGGCGCTCGGCGTAGGAGGTGGCCGCGTCCGGGTTCGGGTCGATGAAGATGTGCCGGTGGTCGAAGGCGGCGACCAGGCGGATGTGCTCGGAGAGCAGCATGCCGTTGCCGAACACGTCACCGGACATGTCACCGATGCCGACGACCGTGAAGTCCTCGCTCTGCGTGTCCACGCCCAGCTCGCGGAAGTGCCGCTTGACGGACTCCCAGGCGCCGCGCGCGGTGATGCCCATGCCCTTGTGGTCGTAGCCCGCGCTGCCGCCGGAGGCGAAGGCGTCACCGAGCCAGAAGTTGTACTTCTCGGCGACGCCGTTGGCGATGTCCGAGAAGGTCGCGGTGCCCTTGTCGGCCGCGACGACCAGGTAGGTGTCGTCGCCGTCGTGCCGGACGACGTCCTGCGGGGGCACGACCTCGCCGGCCACCATGTTGTCGGTGATGTCGAGCAGCGCCGAGATGAACGTCTTGTAGCTGGCGATGCCCTCGGCCAGCCACGCGTCCCGGTCCACGCCCGGGTCCGGCAGCTGCTTGGCGACGAAGCCGCCCTTGGCGCCCACCGGCACGATGACGGTGTTCTTCACCATCTGCGCCTTGACCAGGCCGAGGATCTCGGTGCGGAAGTCCTCGCGCCGGTCGGACCAGCGCAGGCCTCCGCGCGCGACCTTGCCGAAGCGCAGGTGCACACCCTCGACGCGCGGCGAGTACACCCAGATCTCGTACGCCGGGCGCGGCGCGGGCAGGTCCGGGATGGCCTGCGGGTCGAACTTCATGGAGACGTACGCGTGCGGCTTGCCGCCCTCCGCCTCCTGGAAGAAGTTGGTGCGCAGGGTCGCCTTGATGACGGTCAGGAAGGACCGCAGGATCCGGTCCTCGTCCAGCGAGGCCACCTGGTCGAGGGCCGCGTCGACCTCTTCGAGCAGCGCGTCGATCAGCTCGAGCCCGGCCTTCTGCCGGTCCGGGGACATCCGCGCCTCGAACAGCGACACCAGCAGCCGGGTGGTGTGCACGTTGTTGCGGAGGGTGTCCTCCATGTAGTCCTGCGAGAAGGTCGAACCGGCCTGCCGCAGGTACTTCGCGTAGGCGCGCAGCACCATCGCCTGCCGCCAGCTCAGTCCGGCGCTCAGCACCAGCGCGTTGAAGCCGTCGTTCTCCGCCTGGCCGGTCCAGGTCGCGGCGAACGCCTCCTGGAAGCGCTCACGGGCGTCGTCGCCGAGGTACTCGCCGCCGTGGCCCAGCGCCTTGGGCATGCGCAGACCGAAGTCGTAGATCCAGGCGGTCGTACGGTCCGCGCAGCGCAGTTCGTACGGCCGCTCGTCGGTGACCTCGACGCCGAGCCGGCTGAGGACCGGCAGCACCTTGGAGAGGGAGACCGAGCCGCCCTTCTGGTAGATCTTGAAGCGGCGCTCCTCCGGCGCGGCCCCGACCGGCTCGTACAGGCTCAGCGAG
This sequence comes from Streptomyces sp. NPDC127190, assembly GCF_042672505.1. NCBI lineage: Bacteria > Bacillati > Actinomycetota > Actinomycetes > Kitasatosporales > Streptomycetaceae > Streptomyces > Streptomyces sp. NPDC127190. The sequence goes on along the minus strand of NZ_JBHXVE010000033.1, from coordinate 25,085 downwards.
AAGATCTTGTCCTCGCTCAGCTGCTCCAGGTGGACGAGGTCGGCGACCGCCGCGCGCGGGGTGTGGTCGGCCTTGTAGCCCTCGGGGAAGGCGTTGTTGTAGCTGCGCAGCACCTCGGCCGCGCGCTCCTCGCCCAGCTCCGCGGTGAGCGCCTCGGCGAACGCGTCGGCCCAGGACCGGGCGGCCTCGACCAGCCGGGCCTCGATCCGCTCCTTGTCGGCGTCCGACAGCTCGGGCAGCTCGGTGCCCGGGGGGACGCGGACGACGAAGTGCAGCCGGGACAGGATCGACTCGGTGTTCCAGGCGGTGAAGTCGACGCTGACACCGCCCAGCTCCTCCTTCAGGATGTCGATGATCCTGAGCCGGACGCCGGTGGTGTAGCGGTCGCGCGGGAGGTAGACGAGCGCCGAGTAGTAGCGGCCGTACTCGTCCTGGCGCAGGTAGAGGCGCAGCCGGCGCCGCTCCTGGAGGTAGAGCACGCTGGTCACGATGGCCTGGAGCTCGCCGGCCGGGGTCTGGAACAGCTCGTCGCGCGGGTAGGTCTCCAGGATCTGGAGCAGGTCGCGGCCGTCGTGGCTGTTGGGCGAGAACCCGGCCAGCTCCAGCACCTCGTCCACCTTGCGGCGGATCACCGGGACCCGGCGCACCGACTCGGTGTAGGCGGCGGAGGAGAACAGACCGAGGAAGCGCCGCTCGCCGACGACGTTCCCGTCCGCGTCGAACTTCTTGACGCCGATGTAGTCCAGGTACGACGGCCGGTGCACGGTGGCCCGGCTGTTCGCCTTGGTCAGCACGAGCAGCTTGTGCTCGCGGGCCTTGGCGCGGGCGTCGGCCGGCAGCCGCTCGAAGGAGGGGCTGACCGGGTGCTGGTCGTCCTCGGCGTGGTGCGGGTCGGAGCGCAGGATGCCGAGGCCGGTGCCGGGCACGGCGGCGAGCGTGTCGTCGTCCCGCAGCTGGTACTCGCGGTAGCCGAGGAAGGTGAAGTGGTCGGTGGCGAGCCAGCGCAGCAGCTCGCGGGCCTCCTCGGCCTCCGGCGCGGGCAGGTCGGCGGGGAGCGGCTCGCTCTCCAGGCCGTCGGCGAGCCGGGCCGCCGCGTCCCGCATCTTCTCCCAGTCCTCGACGGCCTCGCGCACGTCGGACAGGACGCGCAGCAGGTCGGCGGAGATCTGCTTCAGATCGGCGCGGTCGGTCTCCCGGTCGATCTCGACATGGATCCAGGACTCGACGTGCGCGTCGTGCGGCAGCTCGCCGGTGGGCGGCGTCGGCAGCACCTCGAGGAGCTTGCCGGTCAGATCGCGCCGGACGACGAACTGCGGGTGGATGACGACATGGATGCCGCGCCCCTGCCGGGTCAGCTCATTGGTGACGGAGTCGACCAGGAACGGCATGTCGTCGGTGACGACCTCCACCACCGTGTGGCTGCACGTCCAGCCGTTCTCCTCCACGGTCGGGGTGTGCACGCGCACGTTCGCGGTGCCCTGCGGGCGGTTCTCCGCGAGACGGTAGTGCGACACCGCGGCGCCGAACACGTCGACCGGGTCGCGGCCGGCCAGGTCTTCCGGCGCGGTGTGCAGGTAGTAGCGCTGGAGGAACGCGAGGACTGATTCGCTGTCGGTGACGGCGGAGACGCCCGGGGTGTCCGGGGTGCCCGCGTCCGTCGTCCCGGTCGGTAGGTGCCCCCCGACCGGGCTGTTCTCAGCTACCCGGGCAGCCCTCTCGAGCAGCTCGGCCTTGGCTTCGTCCAGCTTGGTCTGCATTGTCCTCTGGCTCCTGTCGCGCGCCGTTGCGTGACGTAGAAGGAAAAACGGTCTCTTCCCCTCCGGTACAACGCCACGACCCGGGATCTCCGGTCCGTTCAGACGCTATGCCGCGAGGTGAGATGAGCGGGGGGTATTCGGCCATTCTGGGCGCACCCGTGGTGGCTGACGCTGCCCTCGGCACCGTCGTGTCCGGGGTCGTCCTCGGCGTCCGGGGAGCGTCCGCGCTCCCGTCCCGCCCGCGAAGACCAGCGACCGCCGCCCGGTCACGGAGGTGCTCCGTGCAACCCGGGCGCAGGGCAGGGACGGCGTCGTCCCCGCGAACTATCGCGCTGATCACGCCACAAGGCTATCGCCACTTACCCCGGGCCCGTCATGAGCCGTATGTGTACAAAACCGGGGGGTGAACTTTGACGTTCTGCACAGCGCCCCGGTGGGCACAGGTGACGTAACCGGTCCTGCCCAGACCGGTCCTGCCCCAAGGAGCTGACATCCGACATGGCCCCGAAGATCCTCATCGCCACCGGCGACGCAGCGGAGTCCCTCGAAGTCCTCTACCCCTACCAGCGCCTGCGCGAGGAAGGATACGAGGTCCACATCGCGGCCCCCACCCGCAAGACCCTCCGTTTCGTCGTCCATGACTTCGAGCCCGGCTACGACACCTACACCGAGAAGCCCGGCTACACCTGGCCCGCCGACCTCGCCTTCGGGGAGGTGGACCCGGACGCCTATGTCGCCCTGGTCATCCCCGGCGGCCGCGCCCCGGAGTATCTGCGCAACGACCCCGGACTGCGCAATATCGTCAAGGCCTTCCTCGACTCCGACCGGCCCGTCGCCCAGATCTGCCACGGTCCGCTGCTCACCGCCGCGATCGACGGCCTGCGCGGCCGCCGGGTCACGGCGTACCCCGCGCTGGAATGCGACATGCAGGCGGCCGGAGCGCGCTTCCAGGACACCGAGACGGTGGTCGACGGTCCTCTGGTCTCGGCGCGGGCCTGGCCGGACCATCCGGCGTGGATGCGGGAGTTCCTGAAGGTCCTCAGGAAGACCGCGCCGGCCGACTGAGACCGCCGCTGGTCCCGGATGCGCCGGGGGGCTGCACCGCCGGCGGAGTCGGCTAGGCCGCTATGCGCAGCGCCACCTCGACCGCCTCCGCCAAGGTGTCCACGACCGGCGCCCCGGCCTCCTCGAGGCTGTCCCGGCTGTGCGAGCCCCCGCTGTAGAGCACCGCACTGGCCCCCACCCGCCGAGCCGCGAGCGCGTCGTCCGCCGCATCGCCGATCACGACGGTCCGCGCGGGCTCCACCACCTCGCCCAGCGCCTCGAGGTGCCGCACCATGTGCTCGGCCTTGCTGCCCCCGGACGGCCCGGTCCGCCCGTCGACGCGTATGAAGTGCGCCTCGATCCCGAACCCCCGCACCAGGGGCACCAGTTCCTCGTGCCCGTACATGCTCAGCAGCGACTGGCTGTGCCCCGCGGACCGCCACTCCGCCAGCAGCTCCGCCGCCCCCTCGGTCAGTCCGCACCGTATGCGGTGCTCGGCGTAGTGCCGGTGGAAGACCCCGTCCATCAGCTCCCACTCGGCGTCGGTCGGCAGCCGGCCGAGCAGCCGCTCGTAGAACCTCGGCACCGGCACGCAGTACAGCGACCGGTACTGCTCCAGCGTGATCGGCGCGAGCCCCAGCTCCGCGAAGGCCGCGTTCGTCGCCCCGATGATCGCGTCGTTGTCGTGGAACAGCGTGCCGTTCCAGTCCCAGACGATGTGCGCCCTTGCGTTCCCCATGCGAAAACCGTACCGGCCGCCACTGACAACGCCCCCGGCCGACCGCATGACCGCAGGTCGGCCGGGACGCGGGAGGGGACGGGTCAGGCGCGCCCGACCAGCTGGGGGATCTCCTGCGTGGCGTACCACAGCAGCTCGTGGTCGTCGGCGCCGTCCACGACGAACTGAGCGTCGTCGTCCCCGCCGTCCGCCGCCTGGAGCGCCTCCGCCGCCGCGGCCACATCCGCCCGGGCGTCGTCGGCGTCGACATGGACCGCCGCCGCCTTGGCCAGCGGCACCGTCACCCGTACGGTCACCTCGCCCAGCGCGGACGGGTCCAGCCCCCGGTCGGGGTCGACGCTCGCCGCGCCCTCGGGCACATCCACGGCGACCACGACCCGGCGCCGCTCCGCGTCCGGATCGGCGGCGAGCTGCCGCAGGGAGGCCAGCGCGGCGCGGCTGAGCGCCGCGTACTCCAGCTCCTCGATGTCGTCGGAGACGTACCACTCGCGCAGCGCGGGGGTGACGGCGTACGCGACGAAGGGGCCGCTCCCCAGCTCCCCCGTCTGGTGCGCCGTGGCGAGACCGGGGAGGGTCAGGGGGACGTAGACGCGCATGCTGGCCGCTCTTTCCTGGTCAAAGGCTCCGCTGGAGGTCTCGGGGAGAGCGGCGGGCGCAGCTCCCGGAGGGCCTTCAGGATACGTGCGGCTGTCCCCTTTCGAGCCCCTGCCCGGGCCCCGGCCGGCGTCCACCCGGTCACGCCCGACTCACCCCTCCGCCCGCTTCCCCCTGGGCTCCGCACCGCCCTCCGTCGCCTGGATGAGTGAATTCGTCCGCCCCTTCCGCTCCGCCCCCGCCACCCTTGTCACCCGGTTTCCCCGGCCCGTACAAGATCCCCACCAGCGAGTTACCGCCCGGTAGATCCGGGCCCGGCGGACGGGGATCCCCATGAACAAGGTCATGAGCCGCACGATCAAGGGCACGAGCCGCGTCGGCAACGACATGAGCCGGCCCCAGCCCCGCCCGCGCCACCGCCCGCCGACCCGCCACGACACGCGCCGCCCCGGCGGCGCCCCACCCCGGACGCCGAGCAGGACCACCCGCCCCCAGCCACCGCACACGGCGCCGGAGGCAGCCGAACGGCCCCGTACGGCGCCTCAGACAGCCGAACCGGCCCGCGGGACGCCTCTCCCCGGGACGCCCCGCACGGCGCCCCAGACGGCCGTCACGCCCCCGCTGCTGGCCGTACCGCGGCCGCATCCCCGCCCTCGCCCCACCGACCTCTTCGCCGACCGCCTGCTGGCCGTGCTGAGCGGCCAGCGGCCCGTGCACTGGATGCTCCGCCACACCGCGGGCCGCGCCTACGACGACCTGGCCCGGCTCGCCGCACGCGGCCCGCTGCGCGCCCGCGGCACACGCCCCGTCGTCCACGACATCGGCTACTACGTCGCCGCCGAGGGCGCCATCGAGGCCTTCGCCCGGATCTCCGCCGGCGACCAGCTGCGCGCCCTGGCCTTCCGCCTCGAACTGGGCGCCGACCTCCGCTGGCGCTGTACGGCGGTGGAGACGGCCGGCCCCGGGTCGCGCCCGCGCTCGGACGGCTGACCCCGGCGCGAGACCGGCGCGAGACCGACTGACCCCGGGTCGCGCCCGCGCTCGGACGGCTGACCCCGGCGCGTCCCGGGGCGAGACCGACTGGCCCCCGTGCCCCCGGCGCGGAACGCAAGCGGGCCGGATTCCCGAAGGAACCCGGCCCTGCCCGACTCTCAGCCCTCGAGGAGCCGCACGATGCCGCTACTTCTTACGGCGCCGCCCGCCCTTGGCCTGCTTGCGCCGCTCGGCGCGGGTGAGGCCGTCGGCCTCGGAGCGCACCGGCTCGTCCTCCTCCAGGTCCCGCTCGACGATGCCGCCCTCGCCGTCCACCGTCGGCGCCGAGAAGTGCAGATCACGCCGCTGGGGCACATCGAGGCCCTTGGCGCGGATCTCCGGGCGGGCACCGGCCTGCGCCGGCACCGTGTCCTGGACGCCCTCGCCGACCGGCTCGGCCTCCTCGACCGGCACCTCCTCGACCTGCTGCTCGACCTGGACCTCCAGGTTGAACAGGTAGCCGACGGACTCCTCCTTGATGCCGTCCATCATCGCGGTGAACATGTCGAAGCCCTCGCGCTGGTACTCGATCAGCGGGTCCTTCTGGGCCATCGCGCGCAGGCCGATGCCCTCCTGGAGGTAGTCCATCTCGTAGAGGTGCTCACGCCACTTGCGGTCGAGGACCGACAGCACGACCCGCCGCTCCAGCTCACGCATGATCTCGGAGCCGAGCTGCGCCTCGCGCGCCTCGTACTGCTCGTGGATGTCGTCCTTGATGGACTCGGAGATGAACTCGGCGGTCAGGCCGGCGCGGTCACCGGCGGCCTCCTCCAGCTCCTCGATGGTGACCTTCACCGGGTACAGCTGCTTGAAGGCACCCCACAGCCGGTCGAGGTCCCAGTCCTCCGGGAAGCCCTCGGCGGTCTCGGCCTGGACGTAGGCGTCGATCGTGTCGTCCATGAAGTGCTGCACCTGCTCGTGCAGGTCCTCGCCCTCCAGGACGCGGCGCCGCTCGCCGTAGATGACCTCGCGCTGCCGGTTGAGGACCTCGTCGTACTTCAGGACGTTCTTACGCGTCTCGAAGTTCTGCTGCTCGACCTGCGACTGCGCGGACGCGATCGCGCGGGTGACCATCTTGTTCTCGATCGGCACGTCGTCCGGCACGTTCGCCATGGACATCACGCGCTCGACCATCTGGGCCTTGAACAGGCGCATCAGGTCGTCGCCGAGGGACAGGTAGAAGCGGGACTCGCCCGGGTCGCCCTGACGGCCGGAGCGGCCGCGCAGCTGGTTGTCGATGCGCCGCGACTCGTGCCGCTCGGTGCCGAGGACGTAGAGGCCGCCGAGGCTCTCGACCTCTTCCTTCTCGGCCTTGACGGCCGCCTCGGCCCGCTCCAGCGCGGCCGGCAGCGCCGCGGCCCACTCCTCGATGTGCTCCTCGGGGTCGAGGCCGCGCTGGCGCAGCTCCGCCTCGGCGAGGTCCTCGGGGTTGCCGCCGAGCTTGATGTCCGTACCACGGCCGGCCATGTTGGTGGCCACGGTGACCGCGCCCTTGCGACCGGCCTGGGCGACGATCGACGCCTCGCGCTCGTGGTGCTTGGCGTTCAGCACCTCGTGCTGGATGCCGCGCTTGCTGAGCTGCTGCGAGAGGTACTCCGACTTCTCGACGGAGGTGGTGCCGACGAGGATCGGCTGGCCCTTCTCGTGCTTCTCCGCGATGTCGTCGACGACCGCCTCGAACTTGGCGACCTCGGTGCGGTAGATCAGGTCCGACTGGTCCAGGCGGACCATCGGCCGGTTGGTCGGGATGGGGACCACGCCGAGCTTGTAGATCTGGTGGAACTCGGCGGCCTCGGTCATCGCCGTACCGGTCATGCCGGAGAGCTTGGAGTAGAGGCGGAAGAAGTTCTGGAGGGTGATCGTGGCGAGGGTCTGGTTCTCGTCCTTGATGTCCACCCCTTCCTTCGCCTCGATCGCCTGGTGCATGCCCTCGTTGTAGCGGCGGCCGGCGAGGATACGGCCGGTGTGCTCGTCGACGATCATGACCTCGCCGTCGATGACGACGTAGTCCTTGTCCTTCTTGAAGAGTTCCTTGGCCTTGATGGCGTTGTTCAGGTAACCCACCAGCGGCGTGTTCACCGACTCGTAGAGGTTGTCGATGCCCAGCCAGTCCTCGACCTTGCTGACACCGGACTCGTGGATGGCGACCGTGCGCTTCTTCTCGTCGACGTCGTAGTCGCCGGTCTCCTCGATGCCCTTGAGCGGGTTGCCCGCCTCGCCCTTCTTCAGCCGCGTGACCAGCTTGGCGAAGTCGCCGTACCACTTGGTGGCCTGGTCGGCCGGGCCGGAGATGATCAGCGGCGTACGGGCCTCGTCGATGAGGATGGAGTCGACCTCGTCGACGATGGCGAAGTTGTGGCCGCGCTGCACCAGCTCGTCCTTCGACCACGCCATGTTGTCGCGCAGGTAGTCGAAGCCGAACTCGTTGTTCGTGCCGTAGGTGATGTCGCACGCGTACTGCTCGCGGCGCTGGGCCGGCGTCATGTTGGCGAGAATGCAGCCGACGCTCAGGCCCAGGAACTTGTGGACGCGGCCCATCATCTCGGAGTCGCGCTCGGCCAGGTAGTCGTTGACCGTGATGAGGTGGACGCCGTCGCCGGACAGGGCGTTCAGATACGCGGGCAGCGTGCCGACGAGGGTCTTGCCCTCACCGGTCTTCATCTCGGCCACGTACCCCAGGTGGAGCGCGGCGCCGCCCATCAGCTGCACGTCGTAATGGCGCTGGCCGAGGACGCGCTTGGCCGCCTCACGGACCGTGGCGAACGCCTCGGGGAGCAGGTCGTCAAGGCTCTCACCGTCGGCGTAGCGCTGCTTGTACTCCTCGGTGAGGGCCCGCAGCTCGGCGTCGGAGAGGTTCACGAAGTCCTCTTCGATGGAGTTGACCTGGTCCGCGATGCGGTGCAGCTTGCGCAGGATCTTGCCTTCGCCTGCACGCATGATCTTCGAGAGGACGGACACGGGGGCTGGTCTCCTTGCCGGTCGGGCCTGGGACGGTCGGTTTTCCATGTGACGTACTGAGCAACGGCCATCGTATGCGAGGACCGCGCCGTGCCGGGAGGCCTGGCGCCCGACGGCTGCTTCACCCAGGACAACGGACGGCGCATCCGGATAGTGCCGCATCGGCGCGAGGAATTGTGCGAAATGTGATCACGTGCTCACGGATCGCTGAATCGAATGGCCCGCGCGCGGGTGGGTCGCGCAGAATCGGCCGATGGAACCCGTCACGCTCACCACGGACCGGCTGCGCCTGCGCACCGTCGGCCCGGCCGACACCGACGCCGTCTTCGCGGCCGTACAGGACCCGGACATCCAGCGCTGGACCACGGTCCCGTCGCCCTACCTGCCGGAACACGCCCTGAGCTTCACCGAGCAGCTGGTTCCCGACGGCTGGTCGCAGGGCTCGATGTTCACCTTCGGCGTCTTCCTGCCCGGCGGCGACCTGACCGGCATGCTCGCCCTCACCATGCGCACCCTGGGCACGGCCGAGATCGGTTTCTGGGCCGCCAAGGAGCACCGCGGCCGCGGCTACACCACCGAGGCCGCGCTCACCGCCTGCCGGTGGATCTTCACCGAGGTGGGCGTCGACCGTGTGGAGTGGCGCGCCGAGGTCGGCAACACCGCCTCCCGCGCGGTGGCCGAACGGGCCGGTTTCACCATCGAGGGCATCCTGCGCTCGGCCGTCAACAACAAGGGCGTACGCCGGGACTGCTGGGTCGGTTCCCTGCTCCCCTCGGACCTGGGCCTGCCCTCCACCGCGCCGTACCTGCCCGCGCGCGAGCGGTGAAACAGCAGCTCACGCGGGATTGTCAGTGGCTCCCTCTATCGTCCGGCACATGACGACCCTTCCGCGCCCGACCATCACGCTCACCGCGGACGACGCCCGCCGTATCGCCCTGCGGGCCCAGGGCTTCCTCGGCGCGCCCGACCGGCGGGCCGGTGTCCGCGGGGTGCTGCGCCATCTCGGCGCGGTGCAGCTCGACACCATCTCCGTCCTCGCCCGCTCCCATGAACTCGTGCCGTACGCCCGGCTGGGAGCGGTCGGCCGCAAGACGGTCGAGGCCGCGTACTGGAAGGACACGCACGCCTTCGAGTACTGGTCGCACGCGGCCTGCCTGCTGCCCATCGAGGAGTGGCCGTACTTCGCCTTCCGCCGCCGCGCGTACCGCTCCCGCCCGCACTGGCACCATGCGCTGCCCGACGGCGCCTACGACCAGGTCATCGAGCAGCTGCGCGCCGAGGGCCCGCTCACCGCGACGGAGCTGGGCGGCGCCAAGAGGACCAGCGAGTGGTGGGACTGGTCCGGCACCAAGGTCGCCGTGGAGCGCGCGCTGATGTACGGCGAGGTGGTGTGCGTGGAGCGGCGCGGCTGGAAGCGGGTGTACGACCTCGCCGAGCGCGCGGTCCCGCAGTCGCTGCTGCACGACGGGCTGGACGACGCCGAGTGCCTGCGCCGTCTGGTCCGGCTGGCCGGTGAGTCCCTCGGCGTCGGCACCCGCGCGGACATCGCCGACTATCACCGGCTCAAGGGCGAGCAGGTGGACGCGGTAATCGCCGACTCGGGTCTGGTCCCGGTGGAGGTGGAGGGCTGGGGGCGTCCGGCGTGGGCGGATCCCGCGGCGCTGGCGACCCCGCCGCGCGGCCGCCACCGCACCACCCTGCTGTCGCCGTTCGACTCACTGATCTGGGAGCGGGCGCGGACGGAGCGGATCTTCGGCTTCACCCATCGCCTGGAGGCGTACGTCCCCCGGCAGAAGCGGGTGCACGGCTACTTCGCGATGCCGGTGCTGGCGGGCGGCCGGCTGGTCGGGCGTGTCGACCCGGCCCGCGAGGGCAGCACGCTGGTGGCGAAGCAGGTCACCCTGGAGAACGCGAAGGCGGTCCCGGCGGTCGCCCAGGCCCTGGTCGAGGCGGCGAGCTGGGTGAACTGCACGGACGTCCGGGTCGAACTGGTCGGCGACCCCGCGCTGCGCGCCCCGCTGACCCGGGAACTGGCCCGCGCCCTCGGCTGAGAAACCGGACTACCGGATCTCCAGGATCTTCTCCCGCATCGCGTAGACCACGGCCTCCATCCTGGAGTGCAGCTGAAGCTTCTCCAGGATGTTGCGGACGTGGTTCTTCACGGTGTTCTCGGAGATGAACAGCTCCTTGGCGATGTCCCGGTTGTTCATCCCGGTGGCGACGAGCTTGAGCACCTCCAGCTCACGGTCCGTCAGCCGGGGCGCCGGGACCAGCCGCCGCTCGTCGGTGCGCTGGATCATCGACTTGAACTCGGTGAGCAGTTTCGACGCCATCGACGGGCTGATCTGCGACTGTCCGTCGGCCACCGCGCGAATCGCGGTCGCCACCTCGTCGGTCGAGATCTCCTTGAGGAGATATCCGGTCGCTCCCGCCTTGATCGCGTCGTAGAGGTCGGCCTCCTCGTCGCTGATCGTCAGCATGATGATCTTCGCGCTGGGAGCGACCTCCTTGATGGAGGTGCAGGCCTCGATCCCGCCACGCTTGGGCATGCGGACGTCCATCAGCACGATGTCGGGCAGCAGATCGGCGGCCTTGTCGACGGCCTCGGCCCCGTCGCCCGCCTCGCCGACGACCTGGATGTCCTCCTCGGCGGCGAGCACGATCTCCAGGCCGCGCCGGAAGAGGGCGTGGTCGTCCACGACCAGGACTCTGATCGGCTCCTTGCGTACGGAGCCCGCATCGGAGCCCATGCCGATGACATCGTCGTCGGCGTCCTCGTCCCGCATCGGTCCGAAGGTGTCCGCCATCGTTCCTCCCCCTGAAGGCTGTGGCCTGTGGTTCTGTGCCATCGCCAATCCAAGGCAGTGGCCCACCCGTTGGGCCGTGCGGCCATGATTCCATGCCCGGGCGACACGGAGGTGACATGCCGGGCGCGAAGTGGTCGCACACCGGTGCCCCTGGGGGCGCACACGCGCTCCAGGGGCACCGGATCGGCGTCGGCCGGGCGGATCAGCCGCCCAGCGTGCCCCCCGCCGCCGGGGCCTGCGCCTCGGCGACCATCTCGTCCGTGTTCAGGTGGATCACGCCGTAGTCGTAGGCGTGGCGCCGGTAGACGACGCTCGGCTGCTTGGTCTCGGAGTCGACGAACAGATAGAAGTCGTGGCCGACCAGTTCCATCTCGTAGAGCGCCTGGTCGAGGCTCATCGGGGCGGCGACGTGGGTCTTCTCGCGCACGACGAGCGGGCCCTCACCGGTGACCTCGAGCGAGCCGATCTTCTTGGTCGGCACCCCCTCGGTCTCCTCGTCATGGGCGGGCAGACCATTGCCGTTGAGGGTGGCCGCGCCGGGGACGTGGTCGGGGACCTCGGCCGCCGAGATCCGCTGCGCGCCGCGTCGCGAGAAGCGCTTGTCGTGCTGCTTGCGCAGCCGGGCGTCCAGCTTCTCCGCCGCCAGATCGAGTGCCGCGTACGGATCGCTGGCCGCTGCCTCCGCCCTGATCACCGGGCCGCGGGAGCGGAGCGTGATCTCCACTCGGTCACAGCGGTCGGCCTGACGGGGGTTGGGCTCTTTGGACACCTCGACGTCGAGGCTGATCACCTTGGCATCGAGCCTCTGGATCTTCTCCAGCTTCAGCTTCTCGGCCACGTGCTTGCGGAACCGCTCGGGCACCTCGGTCTTGCGGCCTTTGACGACGATGTCCACGCAGAACTCCGTTCCCGGATCGCTCCGCCGCTCGGCGGAGCATCTCCCTTTTGCACCAGGCCCGGTGAGCACCGGGCCTCGGACTCGGTGACTTACACCTCCTCCTCCCCCAGGGGCGAGATCTGCACCCCACCGGTGCGGGTGATTGCGGAAAGCCCGCAGCACGGCATTCCGATATGCGAGGTGTGGCCTGCGCCTTTCCTCACAACCGAACATATCTCGCCCGGACGGATGTCGTCACCCTCTACCGCTACGTACCTCCGTTCAGGTGAATTGCCCCTCTCACTACCTGCAACGATGCAGGTCCACGGTCAGTTCCTGTTTATTTCGAAAGAATCCCGAGGAGCGGCGATCACCGCCGCACGGAGATCCGTCCGGAGGACGTTCACCACCGCCTTTTCCGGTGCAGCCTGCACCCACTTACCTCGCTCCGTCCGGACGCCGATCCGTCGTTCCCCCCTTCCTTCCCGAGTTACGGCGGCGTACACGACCGTGTTCATCCCACTTCCCCCCGAGTTCCCTCCCGTACCGCCCTCACCGGGCGGAATGACGCCGGACCGGCCGAGCGCCTCGCGCACGGCACGGGCCGCCTCGGCGAGAGTGGCACCGGTCGTGATCAGGTCGTCGACGAGCACCACCCGGCCCGCGGCGAGGAGCCGGGCACCGCCCGCCGTCACCTCCAGCGCCCCCGCCAGGTTCTCCAGACGCCGCCGGGCGTCCAGCTCCGCCTGGTCCGCCACGGCGCGCCGCTGGCGCAGCACGCCGACCACCCGCGCCGGTGTACCACCGCGCCGCAGCTCCCCGGCGGCCGCCAGCGCCATCCGGCGTACCGGATCGTGCCCCCGCGCCCGCACGGCCCGCCGGGCGGAGGGGACGGGGACGAGCAGCACCGGACGGGCATCCGGCACCCCGCCGCCGAGCCCTGCCCGCACGGCGCCCGCCAGCGCCGTGCCCAGCGCTCCCACGAGCGCCAGCGCGCCCCGCTCCTTGTGAGCGAGCAGAGCCGCCCGCACGTCCGCCGCGTACGGCGCCGCCGCGTGCACCACCGGCAGCCAGGCCGGCTCCGGCTCCGGCCGCACCCGCCGCGGCACGCTCCCGTGCAGTGCGGTCCGGCACCGCGCGCACAGGACCGTACGAGGTGCGCCGCACCCCGCGCAGTCGGTCGGGAGCACCAGGTCGGTGAGGTCCTGCCACCACCTCCGCATGCCCACCACTGTGCCGAGGCCCGAGCCGGCCCGCCACCCCTGTGGACAACGCCCTGTGGACAACTCGGCGTCCCCGAGGCCGTCCCTCACTCGCACGGGGACGGGCGGGGATGCACGGGGACGGGCGGGGACATGCAGTGCCCCCGACCGACCGCCGTCAGCCCGGATAGACCGGCGCCGTCCCGTCCTTGTCCACCTTCTGCCACTGCGCACCCGAGGGCAGCCGGACGATGCCGTCCTCCGAGTAGGCCACCAGCGGCACCCGGTCGTCCTCGGACGCGGCGACCGCCTTGACGCCGGTGAGCGCACCGGGCGCCGGCCCGTCCAGCGTGGAGCCGTCCACCTGGACGTACCGCATCTGCTGCACTCCGCCCGACTCCCGGCCGACGACCAGCAGCCTGCTGTCGCCCGCCCAGGTCATCGCGCTGACCTGCTCCAGGTCGGGAGCGGCCGAGCGCAGTTCGACCACCGAGGTGCCCTGCCCGGTCCCGTCGTCCCGCTGGATACGGCCGATGAGCAGGTACTGCTTGTCGCCCCTCGCCACGACCAGGGCGATCCGGGCCCCGTCCGCGGCCACCCGGGCGTCCCTGATCGCACCGGACAGATCCGGGACGGCGACCTCCTCCGCCTTGGTGGCCCCCTGCGGCACGACCAGCAGCCGCTTGCGCTGCGGATCGCGGTCGGCGACCCACAGATCGCCGCGGGCGTCCCAGCTCGGGGTGGTCAGCCGGTCGGCCGGGTCCGCGCCGTTGCTGGTCACCACCGCGTCCCCGAGCGAACCGCCCGACGCCAGCGAGGTCACGTACAGCGACCTGCCGTCGCCCGCGATGCCGGCCGCGCTGTGCTCGTCCCGCGACACGGCCACCGACTGGAGCCCCTTGACGTCGCCCACGCCGAACGGCCCCGGCACCGCGGCCGGTTCGACCGTACCCGTGCTCCCGGTCGGCATCCGCACCAGCCGGTGTCTGCCGTCGAGGTAGTACAGGTACTCGGGGCGCTTGCTGGAACCGTGCCAGGCGGCGGCCTCGGCGCGCTCCTCGGACAGGTCGCACATCCGCCGGCCGTCGGCCCCGTCGAGCTCGACGGACTCCAGGGTCGGCGTCAGATTCCGCAGGGTGAACAGGATCTGGGTCGCCATCTCGGTGCACTTGGCCGTGCCGATCCGGGACGCCTTGAGGTTCAGCGGCACCGTCAGCCTGTTCTGGTCGTCCGGCGTCAGCCCCGACACGTCCTTCTGCAACGCCGTACCGGTCGGGAAGCTGGACCTGACCACCGGACGCAGCCAGCTGGTGGGCCCGCGGAGCAGCGAGCGGACCATCTGCGTCATCGGGTCCACCTTGCTGCGCACGAACACCGGGTCGGCGACGGCCACCGGCTCCCCGGTCGCCCCGACCACCGTGTCGGAGGCGAAGTAGTACTTGTCGACCGGCGTGTAGTTGCGCTGGAAGTCCGACTTGCCCATGACCACGCCGTCCGGCAGCCGGTCGATGCGCCACTGCCCGGTCTTGGCGTCCTTCGCCAGGTGCAGGAACTTGCGGTACGAACCGCCGGCGGGCTGGTACGCCTGCCGCGCGTCGACGGTGGCGACCTTGCTGCCGGCCAGCACACAGGTCTCGCTGCCCGCGTCCTGCCGGTCGTCCGGGCGGCACTCGGTCTCGATGCTCGGGCCGTTCGCGAGCACCGTGGTCGACCGCTCCGGCCGCCAGGTGCGCGCCGCGGCGTCCGTCAGGTACTTGCGGGCCGTGTCGTACGACGGATCATCGCTGGTCAGGGCCTCCAGGAAGCCCTGCATGATCTCCCCGGGGCCGGCGCCGTCGGCGGGCGGCATGGCGAACACGCGGACGCCGGTGTCCTGCTGTGGCGTGGACTCCACGTCCCGCAGATCCCCGCTGTCGGGCATCGAGGCGCATCCGGCCAGCAGTACGCCCCCCAGGGCGGCGTACGCCACCGCGCGCCACGGCTTCCGCCGGGCGCCCCCCTCGCGGTCAGCGCCCACGAAATGCCTCCCCTGGCTCGGTCGAGTCCTCGGCCCGGGCCGCCTCCGGCCCGTCCGCACGGGCACCGTCGTCGGCCGGCCCGTCGGCACGCCGCTCGTCCGGGCGCCGGACGCCACCGGCGGGCCGGGGCACCACGCGCGTGCCATTGCCCTGAGCGGGCATCGCGGTCGGGTCCACGGCGGGGGTGCCGGCCGCCAGCCGCGGCGCGATCGAGGAGCGCGGCGGCAGCGCGGGGCCCTGAGCGCACCCCTGCTGCACCGGAACCGTCGCCCGCTTCTCCTCCCCGCCCCGGCGCGCACCGGAGTCGTCGATGCCGCGGTTACGGCGCGAGTCCTTGGGCTCCAGCGGTATCGGAGAGCCCCGCAGCGGCTCGTCCGCCGTCCTGGGCAGGGTCAGCCGGAACTGCGAGCCGCCGCCCGGCTCGCCCCAGGCCTGGAGCCAGCCGCCGTGCAGCCGGGCGTCCTCCAGGGCGATCGACAGCCCGAGGCCCGTGCCACCGGTGGTACGCGCGCGTGCCGGATCCGCCCGCCAGAAGCGGCTGAACACCCGGGTCGCCTCGCCCGGCTTGAGCCCGACGCCGTAGTCGCGCACCGCGACGGCGACCGCGCCACCGGCGGCGGCCAGCTTGACGACAACGTCCTTGCCCTCGCCGTGCTCGACGGCGTTCACGACCAGGTTGCGCAGCACGCGCTCCACGCGCCGGGCGTCGGCCTCGGCGACGACGGGCTGCTGATCCCCGAGCACGCGTATCCGGGTGCCCTTGCGCTCTGCGAGCGGCTCGGCGCCGCTGACCACCCGCCGGACGACCTCCCTGAGGTCGATCGGCTCGGCCTCCAGGGCCGCCGCGCCCGCGTCGAACCGGCTGATCTCCAGCAGGTCCGCGAGCAGCGACTCGAAGCGGTCCAGCTGGTCGGCGAGCAGCTCCGCGGACCGCGCGGTCACCGGGTCGAAGTCCTCCCGTGCCTCGTGGATGACATCGGCCGCCATCCGCACGGTCGTCAGCGGCGTACGCAGCTCGTGCGAGACGTCGGAGACGAACCGGCGCTGCATCCGCGACAGGTCCTCCAGCTGGTTGATCTTCACCTGGAGGTTCTGCGCCATCTTGTTGAAGGCCTCGCCCAGGCGCGCGATGTCGTCCTCGCCGGTGACCTTCATCCGTTCCTGGAGCCGCCCGGCGGACAGCCGCTCCGCGATCCCGGCCGCCATCCGCACCGGCGTCACGACCTGCCGCACCACCAGCCAGGCGATCGCGCCCAGCAGGACGACGACGAACAGCCCGGCCGTCGCGAGGGTCCCCTTGACCAGGCTCAGGGACTTCTCCTCCTGCGTGAGCGGGAAGAGGTAGTACAGCTCGTACGGGCGCCCGTTCGGGTCGTTGACCTGCTTGCCGATGACCAGCGCCGGCTGCGACTCCTTGCCGTTGGAGTAGACGATCCGGGTGTAGCTCTGCGCGGCCGTCATGCCGTTGTTGACCCGCTCGCGCAGGGCGGCGGGAATGCTGGAGGTCGGGTTGACGTAACCCGAACCGCGCGGGCTGCGCCCGCCACCGCTGTCGTCGCCGACGGGCAGCGTCACCACGTCGAAGGCACCGGCGCCGCCGCTGGACAGCGAGTCCACGAGGTCGCTCATCCACGGAATGACGCTCTGCGACTGCCGCCCGTCCGTGCTGGGGGTGTCGTCACCCGTGGCGGTCCCTGCGGCCGTGCCGGCCGCGGTTCCGCCGGCCGCCTCGTCGGCCTTCTGCCGGGCCACCGCGAACCCGCCCGTGGCCTGGCTCTGCGAGGCCTTCACCTTGGCGTCCAGCAGGCCGTTGCGCACCTGCCCGATCACCACGAAGCCGAGCAGCAGTACGACACCCAGCGACATCAGCAGCGTCGTCGCCACGACCCTGAGCTGGATGTTGCGCCGCCACAGCCGCATCACCGGCAGCAGCGGTCGGTGCACCCAGCGCAGGAAGAGCCGCAGGACCGGGCTGCCCTGGAACCCGCCCTGGAGCAGTCCGCCCTCGAAGAAACGCCTGAAACGCGCAACCACCGCCGCCGGGCCGACAGGCCGCCCCGGACGGGCCCCGGACCTGCCGGGGGCCGAAGCGGCACTGTCCCCGGACATGTCAGCTCGGTCCGGCCTTGTAACCGACACCACGGACGGTCACCACGATCTCCGGCCGCTCCGGGTCCCTCTCGACCTTGGACCGCAGCCGCTGCACATGAACGTTCACCAGGCGGGTGTCGGCGGCATGCCGGTAGCCCCACACCTGCTCCAGCAGCACCTCACGCGTGAACACCTGCCACGGCTTGCGCGCGAGCGCCACCAGCAGGTCGAACTCCAGCGGGGTCAGCGCGATCGACTGCCCGTCCCGCTTCACCGAGTGCCCGGCCACATCGATGACCAGGTCGCCGATGGTGAGCTGCTCCGGCGCCGGCTCCTCGGACCTGCGCAGCCGCGCCCGGATCCGCGCCACCAGCTCCTTCGGCTTGAACGGCTTGACGATGTAGTCGTCGGCACCGGACTCCAGGCCCACGACCACATCCACGGTGTCGCTCTTGGCCGTGAGCATCACGATCGGCACGCCGGACTCGGCGCGGATCAGCCGGCAGACCTCGATACCGTCCCGGCCCGGCAGCATCAGGTCGAGCAGCACCAGGTCGGGCTTGGTCTCACGGAAAGCAGCCAGCGCCTTGTCGCCGTCGGCTACGAAAGACGGCTCAAAACCCTCACCACGCAGCACGATCCCGAGCATCTCGGCCAGTGCGGTGTCGTCGTCGACGACAAGGACTCGTCCCTTCATAAACGACATCATCCCATTCTCGTAACAGTGACAGAGGCGCTGGTGAGCGAGGTCACTGGCCCGTGACGATAGTCGTAGGGAACCGTCACTGTCTGCCCCGCCCCTCCCACCCGGCCCCACGGCGGCCGCGCACACCGCGGGACCGGCACCGCCGCCACCGCCGCGTCAGCCCACCGGCGCCCTCCTGGAGCCCGCCGCGCACAGCTCCGCCAGGGCCCCGGCCGTCACCGGCGAGACGACCCCCGCCTCGGTGACGATGGCCGTCACCAGCTCGGGCGGCGTCACATCGAACGCCGGGTTGTACGCCTGGGTCCCCAGCGGCGCCACCGGCACCCCGCTGCCCGCCCCCGTCACCGTCACCTGCGGCGCCACCAGCTCCGTCACCTCGAAACCGGCCCGCTGCTCGACCTCGATGGACGCCCCGTCGGGGGTCTCCAGGTCGACCGTCGTCAGCGGCGCCACCACGATGAACGGCACATGGTGATAGCGCGCGAGCACGGCGAGCGGATAGCTCCCCACCTTGTTCGCCACCGACCCGTCGGCCGCGATCCGGTCCGCCCCGACCAGCACCGCGTCCACCTCCCCCGCCGCGAACAGCGAACCCGCCGCGTTGTCGGTGAGCAGGGTGTACGCCATACCGCTGCCGGCCGCCTCGTACGCCGTCAGCCGAGCCCCCTGCAGCAGGGGACGCGTCTCATCCACCCACAGCCGCCGCAGCCGCCCCTGCCGATGCGCCGCGAGCGCCACCGCGAAGGCCGTGCCCTCCCCGCCGGACACCAGCCGCCCCGTGTTGCAGTGGGTGAGGATCCGGTGCCCGCCGCCCGACAGCAGCTCGTCCAGCAGCGCCAGACCGTGGGCGCCCATCCGGGCACTGGCCTCCGCGTCCTGCCGGTGCAGCTCCTGCGCCGCGGCCAGCGCCGCCGCGGCCGCCGCCGTGGGATCACCGCTGCGGACCAGCTCGGCCTGGTGCGCGGCCTGGGCCCGGCGCACGCCGACGGACAGGTTCACCGCGGTCGGCCGTGCACTCTCGAGCGCCGTGCCCGCCTCGGCCACGTCGAAGCCGCGCGCGGCGGCGAGCGCGACGCCGTACGCCCCCGCGATCCCGAGCAGCGGTGCACCGCGCACCGCCAGCGAACGGATCGCCTCCACCAGGGCCGACGCATCCGTGCACACCAGCTCGACCTCTTCCGCCGGGAGCCGCGTCTGGTCGAGAAGGACCACGACCGGCCCCTCGGGTGGTTCCTCCCATCGGATCGCCGGTATCTCGCTCGGCTTGTTGTCCCCACCGGTTCGCGCCTGCTGATCAGCCATGCGGTCAGTCTTCCCCGGATACGGCGCACCATGGAAGGCATCCGGCCCCTACCGCGGCCGGTCCCTAGATCACCACCCCATGGCACGATGGCTGCCAACCTGCCACCGCGACCGCGGACGGGCACCGAGAAGGAGCTTCGATGACAGACACTCCGGGCTGGGCCTCGCCCGGATCCGCCCCGTCGTCCGAGGGGCGGGAACCCGGCGCGCCCGGCCCTGCCGAGCCCGCCGACCGTCCCGGCCCCGCCGAGCCCGCGCCGCAGCCGGGCGCACACCCGCAGGGCCCAGGCGTGAAGTGGTCCAAGGACCAGCCGCCGGCCGGCCAGTGGTCCGCGCCCACCGGCGCCCCCGGCCCGGGACAGGCCCCACCGCCCCCGCCTCCCGGCCCCGGCTGGGGCGGCGGCCCCGGCGGCACCGGCCCCGGTGGATACGGCGGAGGCCCCGGCGGCTACGGCGGGGGGTACGGCACCCCCGGCGGCCATGGAGCCTGGGGCGGCGGCTGGGGCGGCCCCCCGCCCGCGGCCAAGCCCGGAGTGATCCCGCTGCGCCCGCTCGGAGTCGGCGAGATCCTCGACGGCGCCGTGTCGACCATGCGCACCTACTGGCGCACGGTCCTCGGAATCTCCCTCACCGTCGCGCTCATCGCCCGCACCGGCACGGTGCTGGTCCAGGGCCTGGTCCTGAACAGCGCCCTCGGCCCGCAGGCCATCAAGCCCGACAGCACCCCCGGCGACGTCTTCCGCGTCATGCGGGACGCCTTCATCAGCTCCGGCGTCATCAGCCTGATCACCGTCGTCGGCACGATCATCGCCACCGCCATGCTGACCACCGTCACCAGCCGGGCCGTCCTCGGCAAACCGGTCAGCGCCGGCGAGGCCTGGCGCGACGCCCGCCCCCAGCTGCTGCGGCTGTTCGGCCTGCTGATCCTGCTCGGCCTCATCGCCATCGGCGTCTTCCTCGTCTGCACCCTGCCCGGCATCCTCGTGCTGGCCGCCGGCAGCATCGGCGGTGGCGGCGCCCTGCTCGTCCTGGGCCTGCTCGCCGCGTCCGCCGTGCTGCTCTGGCTGATGATCCGCTTCTGCCTGGCCTCCCCCGCCCTGATGCTCGAACGCCAGGGCATCCTGAAGTCGATGGCGCGCTCGGCGAAGCTCGTCCGCGGCTCCTGGTGGCGCGTCCTCGGCATCCAGCTGCTCGCCGGACTCATCGCCAGCATCGTCTCGGCGCTCGTCGGGCTGCCCTTCGTCTTCCTCGGGGCGGCCGTGGGCGGCGGCGGCATCAGCGGGCTGCTCGGCACCACCACCGGACACATCGGCTGGACCTTCCTGATCATCAGCGGCATCGGCTCGATGATCGGCGCCATGCTCACCCTGCCGATCAACGCCGGCGTCACCGTGCTCCTCTACATCGACCTGCGCATCCGCCGCGAGGCCCTCGACCTCGAACTGGCCCGCGCCGCCGGTGTCCAGGGCTACGGCGGCGGCGCACCCGGCACCGTCCCGGGGAGCTGATGCGGTGAGCCTCACGGGGGGAGTGCTGCCGACGCCGGTCCCGCCCGGCGCCGGCGCCACGGCCGTACACATCCTGCTCGGTGCGGTGGGCCGGGCCGTCCTGGCGGCCGGCGGCTCGGGAGACGAGCCGCCCGTCACCATCCCGCGCGACCCCGCGCGGGAGGGGGCCCGCCGCGAGCTGTCCAAGCGGATGTACCACCAGAACGACCCGGGCCTGCTCGAACGCGCCTGGAACGCGTTCTGGGCATGGCTGGACCGGCTGCTCGCCCACGCCGCCTCGGCCACCCCGGGAGGCACCGTCGGACTGGTCGTCGTGATCGCGTTCGTCGTCGCCGTCCTCGCCGCCCTGTGGTGGCGCCTGGGCACCCCCCACCGCCGGCCCGTCTCCGCCTCCGTCCTGTTCGACGACCGCCCCCGCAGCGCCGCCGAACATCGCGCCGCGAGCGAGGCGCACGCGGCCCAGGGCCACTGGAACCAGGCCGTCCAGGAACGCATGCGGGCCATCGTCCGCTCCCTGGAGGAACGCGCCCTGCTCGACGCCCGTCCCGGCCGCACCGCCGACGAAGCCGCCGCCGAGGCCGCCCGCCCGCTCCCCGGCCACGCCGACCGGCTGCGCGCCGCCGCCCGCACCTTCGACGACGTGACATACGGCGGACGCAGTACGAACGAGCAGTCGTACCACCACCTCGCCGAACTCGACCGCGACCTCGAACGCACCAAGCCCGACCTCGCCGCCGACACCGCCCAGGCCACCCTCACCGACAGCGCCACCAGCACGGCCCGCAGCACCGGCCAGGGGGCCGCCCAGTGACCGTCCAGACCGCGCCGCCGACCACCTCCACCGCGCCCACCGCCAAAGCGATGTGGACCCGCACCCGCGGCCTCGCACTCGCCCTGGTCCTGATCCTGGCCGCCGCCATCGCCATGGCCGCCATACGCTCCACCACCCGGCACGGCGAACTCGACCCGCGCTCCGTCGACCCCTACGGCAGCCACGCCGTCGCCCAACTCCTCGCGGAGCGGGGCGTCTCCACCCGCGTGGTCACCACACTCGGCGCCGCCCGCGCCGCCGCCGGACCCGACACCACTCTCCTGGTCGCCGACCCCGACCTGCTGACCCGCCGTCAGCAGACCCAGCTGCACCGCACCACCGCGGCCGCTGGCGGGCGCACCGTGCTCGTCGCGGCCGGCAGCTGGTCCATCGAGCGGCTCGCCCCCGGGGTCACCGCGGACCCCGCCAACAGCCTCCACACCGCCCTTGCACCGCGCTGCACCCTGCCCGAGGCCCGGCGCGCGGGCACCGCCGAAACCGGCGGAGTCCGCTACACCACCACCCACCTCGACGCCGACTCCTGCTACCCCAGCGAGCGCCTCGCCACCCTGCTGCGCATCCCCGCGGCCTCCGGGAACGGCGACACCGTCGTGCTCGGCGCGCCCGACATCCTCTTCAACAACCGCCTCGACAAGCAGGGCAACGCCTCGCTCGCCCTCCAACTCCTCGGCTCCCGCCCCCATCTGGTCTGGTACCTCCCCTCGCTGTCCGACGCCTCGGCCACCGACACCGGCGACCAGAAGGACTTCTTCGACCTGCTCCCCTCCGGCTGGCTCTGGGCGACCCTGCAACTCCTCATCGCCGCAGCCTTCGCCGCCTTCTGGCGCGCACGCCGCTTCGGCCCGCTCGTGCCCGAGAATCTCCCCGTCGCGATCCGCGCCTCCGAGACCGCCGAAGGCCGCGCCCGCCTCTACCGCAAGGCCAACGCCCGCGACCGGGCAGCCTCCGCACTGCGCTCCGCCACCCGCGGTCGCCTCGCGCCGCTCGTCGGCATCCCCCACGCCCAGGCACACACGCCCGAGGCCTTGCTCCCCGCCCTGTCCGCCCACCTCTCCGGTGACGGCCAGGCCCTGCACTCCCTCCTCTTCGGACCGCCGCCCGGCGACGACGCGGCCCTCATCGCACTGACCGACCAACTCGACGCCCTCGAAAGAGAGGTACGCCGTTCATGATGGACCCGACCACTGACAACGCCGGGCAGAGCGGAGACGCGGGCACCGCCCGGGCCGCCCTGGAAGCCCTGCGCGCCGAGATCGCCAAAGCCGTGGTCGGCCAGGACCCCGCCGTCACCGGTCTCGTCGTCGCCCTCCTCTGCCGCGGACACGTCCTACTTGAAGGAGTCCCCGGAGTCGCCAAAACGTTGCTCGTCCGCGCCCTCGCATCCGCGCTGGAACTCGACACCAAGCGTGTCCAGTTCACCCCGGACCTGATGCCGAGCGACGTCACCGGCTCCCTCGTCTACGACACCCGCACGGCCGAGTTCTCCTTCCAGGAAGGGCCGGTCTTCACCAACCTCCTCCTCGCGGACGAGATCAACCGCACCCCGCCCAAGACCCAGTCCTCCCTCCTGGAAGCCATGGAGGAACGCCAGGTCACGGTCGACGGCACCCCACGGCCGCTCCCCGACCCGTTCCTGGTCGCCGCGACCCAGAACCCGGTCGAGTACGAGGGCACCTACCCCCTCCCCGAAGCCCAACTCGACCGCTTCCTGCTCAAACTGACGGTCCCTCTGCCCTCCCGGCAGGACGAGATCGACGTCCTCACCCGGCACGCCTCCGGCTTCGACCCCCGCGACCTGCGGGCGGCCGGAGTACGCCCCGTCGCCGGCCCCGCCGACCTGGAAGCGGCCCGTGCGGCGGTCGCCAAGACGACCGTCTCCCCCGAGATCACCGCCTACGTCGTCGACATCTGCCGCGCCACCCGCGAATCGCCGTCCCTCACCCTCGGCGTCTCCCCGCGCGGCGCGACCGCCCTCCTCGCCACCGCCCGCGCCTGGGCCTGGCTGACCGGCCGCGACTACGTCATCCCCGACGACGTCAAGGCCCTCGCCCTGCCCACCCTGCGCCACCGCGTCCAGCTGCGGCCCGAGGCCGAAATGGAAGGCGTGACGGCGGACTCCGTCATCAACGCGATCCTCTCGCACGTCCCGGTCCCCCGCTGATGGCACTCACCGGACGCGCCGCCCTGCTCGCGGCCCTCGGTTCCCTCCCGGTCGGCCTCCTGGAGCCCGGCTGGGCGGGCATCCTCGCCGTCAACGGCCCGCTGGCCCTCGCCTGCGCCTGCGACTACGCGCTCGCCGCCCCCGTACGACACCTCGTCCTCACCCGCTCCGGCGACACCTCCGCTCGTCTCGGCGACACCGCCGACGTCACCCTCACGGTCACCAACCCGTCCCGCCGGCCCCTGCGAGCACAGCTGCGGGACGCCTGGCCGCCCAGCAGCTGGCAGCCCGGCAGCGAGATCGAGGCATCCCGCCACCGGCTGACCGTGCCCCCCGGCGAACGCCGACGGGTGACGACCCGGTTGCGCCCCACCCGCCGCGGCGACCGTCAGGCCGACCGCGTCACCATCCGCTCCTACGGTCCCCTCGGTCTGTTCTCCCGCCAGGGCGCCCACAAAGTGCCCTGGTCTGTACGGGTTCTGCCCCCGTTCACCAGCCGCAAGCACCTGCCGTCGAAACTCGCCCGATTGCGTGAACTCGATGGCCGGACCAGCGTTCTGACACGCGGTGAGGGCACGGAGTTCGACAGCCTGCGCGAGTACGTCCCCGGAGACGACACCCGCTCGATCGACTGGCGAGCCACCGCCCGGCAGTCCACGGTCGCCGTCCGCACCTGGCGGCCGGAACGCGACCGCCACATCCTTCTCGTCCTCGACACCGGCCGCACCTCGGCCGGCCGCGTGGACGACGTTCCACGCCTCGACGCCTCCCTGGACGCGGCACTGCTCCTCGCGGCGCTCGCCTCCCGGGCCGGCGACCACGTGGGCCTTCTCGCCTACGACCGCCGGGTACGCGCCACGGTGCAGAGCCGTTCCACGAAAGATCTGCTGCCGTCCCTGGTCGACGCGATGGCCACGCTCGAGCCCGAGCTGGTGGAGACGGACGCCCGTGGCCTCACCGCCACAGCGCTGCGTACGGCACCGCGCCGCTCGCTCGTCGTCCTGTTCACCACGCTCGACGCAGCGCCGGTCGAACAGGGTCTGCTTCCGGTCCTGCCACAGCTCACGCAGCGCCACACGGTGCTGCTCGCCTCAGTGGCCGATCCGCATATCGCCCGTATGGCCAAGGGGCGGGGCGACGTCGACGCGGTGTACGAGGCGGCGGCCGCGGCCCGGGCACAGAGTGAGCGCCAGCGGACGGCGGAAAAGCTCCGTCGCCACGGAGTGACGGTGGTGGACGCGACGCCGGCCGACCTGGCTCCGGCGCTGGCGGATGCCTATCTGGCTCTCAAGGCGGCGGGCCGGCTCTGAAGCAGCTCCGGATTCGCCGCCTCCCTTCGGGGAGTCGCGGAGAAAATGCCCGGAAATGCAGAAAACCCCCGCACCAAAGGTGCGGGGGTTTTCCCAATAATTGTTCGGCGGTGTCCTACTCTCCCACAGGGTCCCCCCTGCAGTACC
>NZ_JBHXVE010000032.1:51082-85148 GCF_042672505.1 Streptomyces sp. NPDC127190 | reverse complement strand
TGGGCGTCAGTGACCGACAACGGCGGAATCTTCGGACCCGGACGACTCATGCCCGACCAACGACGAATCTCTGACTCAGGTCACTAGGGCCTGTCCAACGGATCATGTGACCGTCGCGGGCCTGGCTCGTTGGCGTGTCCGTGGGGCGGGGAGATCTGTCGAACGAGGAATGGGCCCGGCTGAAGCCGCATCTGCCGAAGTCCGCTAAGCGGGGCGGTCGTTGGGTGAGCCATCGGAGGGTCATCAACGGGATCTTGTACCGGAATCGCACCGGGGTGCCCTGGCGGGATCTGCCTGCGCGTTTCGGCAAGTGGAAGACCGTGTATGAGAGGCATGGACGCTGGTCGGCGGACGGCACGTGGGACAGGCTCTTCGCCGCTGTCCTGACTGACGCCGACTCGGAGGGCCGTATCGACTGGTCGATGGTGAGCGTGGACTCCACCTCCTGCCGGGCTCACCAGCACGCTGCCGGCGCCCGCAAGCGACGCCCGCGGGTGCCGGGAAAGGATCAACGCCCCGGCAGCACCGCTCCGACGAGGGGCTCGGACGCTCTCGGGGCGGCCTCACCTGCAAGATCCACCTCGTTGGGGAAGGCGGACGCCGCCCGCTGGCCCTGCTGATCACGCCAGGCCAGTGGGGCGACGCCCCACAGTTCATCCCCATCATGGAACGTGTCCGAGTCGCCCGTCTCGGCGGCGGACGTCCGCGCACCCGACCGGACAATCTCGGCGGCGACAAGGCGTACTCCTCGCGCCGCAATCGCCGATACCTGCGACGACGCCAGATCAAGCACACGATCCCCGAACCGAAGAACCAGCGGGCCAACCGCCAGAGCCGCGGCAGCAGGGGCGGCCGGCCTGCGGGCTTCGACAAGACGATCTACAAAAGGAGGAACGAAGTCGAGCGAACGATCAATGCGCTCAAGAACTGCAGGGCCGTGGCCACGAGGTACGACAAGCGTGCCTACATCTTCCACGGCACCATCATCGCTTCGATTCGACTCTGGCTGCGCCCATGACCTGGGACAGACCTGGCGTACTCGAGGCCGGCACCAGTACCGGAGCAGCCGCATCTCCCCTCAATGTTGCTCTGGACATGCTTGCTCCACCGGTATGGGTCACCACGGCATCGATGAGCTCGGGCCAGAGTGCACGCGGGCGATCGTGGCCCATGTCGGGGACCAGTAGGAGTTCGGCGCCGGGCACCAGCTCCGCGGTGCGTTTCCCGCCGCTGGGGTCGATCAGCGTGTCGTCCAGGCCGTGGATCACCAGCGTCGGCACCCGCAGCTCACGCAGTGCATCCGCACGTGAACCGCTGAGGATCATCGCGCCGAGCTGCCGCCCGATCCCCTCGGGGTAGTAGGCGCGGTCGTAGCTCGCGGCGGCCAACTCACGCAGCACCGAGGCGTCGCCGTATCGCTTGGAGGCCCACACCAGTTCCCGCTCCGCCGCCCCAACGTATCCCTCGCGGTCCGCGGGCTTGGGACTGAACAGCACCGCCTGGGCCTCCGGGCTGGACTGGCCGTATTCGCTCTCGCCGGTCGAGGACATCATCGACGTCAAGGTCAGCACCCGCTCCGGGCAGGAGAGGGCCATCACCTGGGCGATCATCCCTCCCATCGAGGCACCGACCACGTGGGCGCGTTCGATACCGAGCGCGGTGAGCAGGCCGAGGCCGTCACCCGACATGTCGAGAAGCCGATAGGGAACCATGGCGAGGGCGGCGGGAATGTCTCCCGAGCTGACGGAGGCGATGAACTTGCCCATGTCCACAGGATGATCGTCGAACTTGGTGGACAGCCCGCAGTCCCGGTTGTCGTACCGGATCACGCAACGGCCGCGGTCTGCCAGTGCTCGGCAAAAGTCCTCGTGCCAGGCGAGCATCTGCGCGCCGAAACCCATCACCAGCAGGACTGGCGGGTCTCCAGGGTCGCCGAAACTCTCGTACGCGATAGACACCTCAGGGGACACGTCAACGATCGACATGCACGGAGACTGTCATAGTCATCCACGGAGCGCACCCAGAATATCGCCCGGTGACCTGCACATACTTTCCTGGCTTCTGCCCATGATCCGTCGGACAGGCCCGGACGGGGTTGGGGACACAGGTCTCAGGTCTCGGCGGTCGGCGGCTTCCAGGCGACCGGTCGGCATCTGGCGGTACGGCGAGCCCGGGCCGACCTCAGTGTCGTAGCCGACGGTCACGAGGTGCCGGCGGCCAAGAGTTCCCGGGCCCCCCATCCGACGCGAATTCCCCGGATGACCGGTGAGCCCGGGTCCGTCCGGGTGGGGGAGTGGATGCGGTTGAGGCGTTGAGCCGGGCCTCCGCACGATGACCGGGCGTCGCGGTCAGCCCAGCTTCTTGGCGAGTTCCGCGAGGAACTGCGGCACCCGGCCGGCGCCGAAGTCGTAGTACCGCGCCCACTGCGGCTCGACCGCGATGCGAGCCATCTTGTCGTACATGGCCCGGCAGTTCCGCTCGAACTCGGCCGCGTACTCGACGTCGAAGTTCTTCCGTGCGGCGGCGAGGTACTCCGGAACCACCCCGTCGACGATGGTCAGGTGCACGATGCCCCGCACCGACAGTGTCCTGGCCGAGCCGGGGCTGTCGCCGGCGTCGATGGTCAGGGCCACCTCCGGGCGGGCGGTCAGCGCTTTCACCTTGGGCGACGTGGCCGCGGTGGACATGACGATTTCGTCACCGGTCCAGAAGATCCCGATCGGAATGACACGGGGCCGCCCGTCGAGTCCGTTGTATGCCAGCCGCGCCATCGAGGCCTGGTCCAACAACTCGTGGGCGTCGGCAAGTTCCCGTGCGATCTGCTTGGGGTCCATGATCGTCGTCCTCTGCTGTCGTGCGGCCGCTCGTGGCCGCCATGTTCCTGGGACGGAGGCGCCACCCCGTTCTCGACATCTGCGGCCGAATCTCCGTCGACGCGTTCACGGTCATCGTGCCGCACGCCAGGGCTCCTCAACTCGAAGCGGACGTCGGCGGGTCGGCCGTGGCGCTCTCTTCCCGCGTCCGCAGGGCGCATCATGCCTGGCCGGTGGGTCAGACCCTGCTGCGGGGCGCGGACGGCAACCAGGCCTCGGCTGGATCTGCGGAGCCGTTGGATGGCTCGTCGACCTCATGCGCGGGCCGCGGCCGTATGAGTCGGCGAGATGCTTCCGCGCTGCGGCCGCGGTGCCGGGGCGCAATGCTGCGCCCCGGTCGAATCCGACCACGCCTGGCTCAAGGGCGACCTGCGCTGTGCGAGCTCGCCGGCGGCGTCGTGTTGCTCGGCGGCCGGTCTGCGGATCGGTGCTGGACGAATGCCGGGCAGCCACTCGCCTCTGCCCGGCCCGGGTGGAGGAAGAAGTCAAGGCCGGCCGGCACCAGCGGGCTCTACCTCGATGGCGCCCCACCCTCCCGGGCGGCGCGCCGTCCCAGCCCAGCGTTGAACCGGGGCCGGCGCTGTGAAGCCGGGCACGGTGTGGTCGTCGCGGCGGTATTCGAGCCCCCGCCGGAGCGGGACCCGCCCGTCGTCGCACCACTCGGCGGTGCGGCCGCGGCGCTGCTGTCGGGCGACGAGCCGCGCGTCGAGCGCGTCGCGGAGGGCCGGTTCACCCCAGCGGTCCTCGACTGGTCCTCTCCAGCCCCCGTGATCAGGGAATCGCGACAGCCGCCAGGATCGATCGGGGCCCTCGTCCGCTTGTCGCGTGCGTGCCGGTCGGTCTCCGGCCTCGTGGGGGAGACCGTCGTCCAGGGTGATGCGGATGGTCTCGCCTTGTCCCGCGTGGCGTCGGTGAGTTCGGTCGCGATGCGGTTGTAGGTGGTCATGGCCGGGGACCAGTCCACTTCCAGCGGGGCGGCGGTGGAGCGGGTGTTGCACAGCTCGATCAGCAAGGCGATGAGGGAGCGCCCGGACAGGACGGTCCGGACGCGGCCTTCCTTGATGTCCTCGACAGACGGCGGGGTGCGGAAGTGGCTGTGGTCGACGGCCAGGGCGGCGAGCCATATGGGTTCGCCGTGGGAACAGCCTCCGGCATGATTCCCTCCGTGCACGAGGACAAGGACCATCGCGGGCGAATGCGGTACACGCTGGCCGACACGGAGCACGGTCATGCCTGGGGCGTCTGCGCAGAGGTGGAAGGGCTGTTCGGAGAACCCCCACGCGGGATCTACGAGCTGTTCGGCTGGGTTCCACGCGCGCACGTGCACGGTTGGGTCGGCAACCGAGTGTGGCTGGTGCCGGACGACGAGGCCCTCGATCCGTGGCTGCTCGAAGATGCGGAGAGCTCGGGGCAGCTCCGGGGGACAGGCAGTCTTGTGCTCACCGGCCTGGACGACTGTGAAGGCCCGCCCGAGGGGCACAGGGGCGGAGTTCGCGTACACGATGGCCGGCGTTGGCTGGGCTCCTGCCGGGAATTCGCCCGTGTCCTGCCGCGTCAGCAGGGCGCACACCCGCTCGTCCTGCGGGGCCTCGCCCCTGGTGATCAGCTGAGGGCGGCACTGACGAAAGGCACTCGACGGGCGCTGGACCTGGAGCAGGCCGCCCTGGAGATACAGGACGACCAGGGCGAGCTGCTCACCGAACGCCTGCTCTGGGCCAGAGTCAGCGCCTGGCGCCCATCCTCCTACGGTAAGGATCTGATCGACCTGGAGCTTGATGGAGAGCTCCTCACGCCCGTTCCCGAGCACGCCCGGCCCATCTGGGAGCGGTGGCTCGCCGGGCCGCCGGACACGGTCGCTGCCTGGGCGGCCCTGGACACCCGGCGCCGCTGGGCCTGGCACGATCTCGTACGAGAACGGTCCCACCCGCGCGGTCACCGTGACCGGCCGGCCGGTCATGCCTACGAACTCGATGGTCGGTATGTCACCGACGAACCGGGCCTCTACCTTGCGCTCGGCGAGGCGGTGAACGGGCCGGGCGGCTACTTCGGCGGCTGCCTCGCCGCCCTCGACGACTGCCTGCGTGGCACCTTCGGCTACGCCGCCCCGGCAACTCTGCTCTGGCGGTACGCGTCGATCGCACGCGAGTACGTGTCCCAGGCCCTGTCACCGGATGGCCGGCCCTACGACCTGTTCGGCGTGGTCCTCGATCTCCTGGCCGAGGGTGGCATGCGCGTCACCCTGGCGTGAGCCATGGTCCCCCTGCCGCCCGGCCACCGCACCTGCCCCGGACACCGTCTCGAGCCTCCGCCGACCCTCGCTACCGCTTGACTCGTCCGCGAACGGCAAGCACCGCAAGGCCCAACAGCGCGGGCTCCGTCAGGCGAGAAGCCATCTCGGTGTAGGTGCCGGTCGTCGTGAGGTTCTGGCCGGAGGACCGGAAGACGACCGAGTTCACCACGATCCTCAGCGACTTCTCCCAGCGCTCGGACGTCAGTCGGGATCGCAGCGGACCGGAAGGGTTCACGGGAGTGGCGTCGTCCGTGGTGAGTGAGATGTGCTGTCCGGTCAGGTGCCCGGTTGTCACGGCCTGCGGGTCATCCTTGGGGATGCCCCACAGGACCATGATCAGGACGGTCGCGGCCATGGCTCCCAGGAGCCAGACAAGGGCTCGGGAAGCGCGCAAACCATAGCCGGACAGGGCCCAGTACAGAGTGAGCAGCGCACGCTCGGAGGGAGGCCGGTCGCCGTCGTGCCGGCGCATCTCCATCTCACCGTAGTAGAAGTCTGCTGCGTCAGGTTCGTTCTTGGCGTCCTCGAAGGACTTGCGCAGCTGGCGGTATACGGGGGCGAGAGCGGCAGGCGGCTGGGGGGACGTCCCACACGGCGCGGGTGTCCAGCCGGTCGAGCCGGTGGCGGCGCGCCAGTGGTGTTCTTCGGCGAGCGTACGACGCTGTGTCCAGCGGGTCGGGAGGGCGCCGTGCCGGTGCAGGCCGGTGGGCGCCGCCGCGAAGGTGCAGCGGCCTTCGAGGCGGAGCTGGTCCAGGTGGAAGGTGCCAGTGAGCCGGCAGCCGGACAAGTCCACGTCGGTCAGCGCCACGTGCGCCGCGTCCACCCCGCTCAACGAAGTGATCCGGGCAACCGGGTCCAGGCCGGCCAGACCGGACTCGTCGACGGCTCGCCGGTCGTCACCGAAGGCAGACGGGCAGGTGCTCACGCTCAGCGGGTACTCGATGACGGCGTTCGTGAGATCCACTGCCGCGTAGCGCAGACGGAGCGTGGCCGTGGAGTCCCAGCGGGTCCTTATGCACGTGAAGAAGGCGGCTGCCGCCTCGATGGTCACCGGGCTGCCGAAGCGGGCGCCAGAAAGATCCAGCTCTTCCTCGCAGGCCATGGGGCCCAGTTGGGACACGGTCTCGAAGGCCACGCCGCTGAAGACGGCGCCGGTGGAGAACGTCGCCCCGCCGAAGGCGGCACTGCCGGAGAAGGCCGCCCCGCGGAAGACCGCCTCCCTGGAGAACACCGCCTCGCTGAAGTCGGCGTTGTCGGAGAACACCGCCCGGATGAAGCGGGCGCCACCGGAGAACGCCGTCTTCTGGAAGGCGGCCTCACCGGAGAACGTCGTAGCGTCGAAGCGGGCGCTTCCGGCGAAGGTCGCCGAGCCGAACCGGGCGCCGCCGGCGAACTCGACCGCACCGAACCAGGCGTCACGGGCGAATGCCACATCATGGAAATCGGCGCTACGGGAGAACTGCGCCGCGCCGAATCGGGCGTCACCGACGAACCGGGCTCCACCGAAACCGGCATCACCGGAGAACACCGCCCCGCGCATACTCGTACCGCCGGAGAACACCGCCCCCTCGAAGAGAGCCCTGCCGGAGAACGCCACCCTGCTGAATCCCGCGTTTCCGGAGAACACCGCACCGCGGAAGTCGGCTTCGGCGAATGTGGCACGGTCGAAATGGGCGTCATGAAGGAAGGCTGCCGTACCGAACCAGGCGTCACCGCAGAAGGCTGCTCCGACGAACGCGGCGTCGGCAAACCTGGCGTTGTCGAAGCGGGCGTCAAGCGCGAACTCCGCCCCACCGAAGTCCGCCGCAAGGGAGAACGCCGTCCTGCTGAACCCGGCGCTCCCGGTGAACGTCGCCCTCCTGAATTCGGCGATCCCGGCGAACGTCGCCCCGCGGAAGACAGCATCGCCGCAGAACACCGCTCCGTCGAAGCAGACGTCTACGAAGTCCACTCCGCCGAAGTCGGCCGCTTCGGAGAACGTCGCGGCTTCGAAACGGGCGTGGCGGACCAGTAGGTGCCCGCTGCCCGGGTCCCGGAGTGCGTGGAGCAGCCGACGCAGCAGATCACCGGTGAAGGTGGTGCCGGAGTGATTGATCTCGGTGTCGGGGGCCAGGCCGGCCAGGTACGTTGCGCGGGAGGCTTCCGGCAGGTGGGCCAGGCAGGCGTCGTAGGGGCCGACGATGAGGCCACGACAACCCACGGGATCGCCCGGGCTCACCTCGACGGCGCAGTGCGGCCAGGGCGGCGGATCCAGGCTCGGCGAGGTTGTGGTCACCAGGAGAAGACATCAAGCCGAGCTGGGTGATTGCAAGGACCGTGGCTGTACTTCTGTCTCCGGAGAACAGTGCCGCGTTCTGGAGGCCCGGAGCGAAGCCCTGCCGGAGGAGCACTTTCTTCCCCGAGCCCTGACTTCCATGGCGGAGGAGGCGGTCAGAGCCGCCCCCGTGCTGCTGGTCACCGCTCGCGATCAACACCTTGTGCCTTCTGTCCACACCGAGATGGCTGCGACACCCCGGCGAGCTTCCCGCAGGCCGCTGCGACGTCCGGCACATCCTCCGGTCCCACGAGCGCATCCTGTACCCCGGTCTGGAGCCAGTCAGCATGGTTGTCGTCAGCTTCGGCAACGGCGAGAGCGATGAGTCTTACCGCGGCTGCCGTCCCCACCCGTGCGAGGGCCTCTGCCGTGCGTCGGGTGACTGCCGTGTCCTCGACGTCCAGCAGCAGCTCCACCAGAGCTTTCGCAGCCTCAGGAACATCAACGTAGGAAGCAAGGTCACGCCCGGCACGGACACGTTGCGTCCATGCCGGAGACGACGCCTTGGCCATGGCCGTTTCCAATTCGCTGATCATCGCTGGCACGACACGATATCGGCCGGAGGCAGCAAGCACAGTCCCCTGGTTCTCCGGTCTCATGGACATTGGCGCACCGATGCTTCAAGCCGACGGCGGTTGCTCGTGGTTGAGTGGCGGCGGGAGCTGTGTGCGTGCGCCGCCGTCGTCATCACCGTGAAGTCCGCCGGGCGCAGGGTCGTCGGCCTCTCCACCGCGGCCGTCCGTCTCGCTTGACCTCTTGCGCGTCAGTCCGGCAGCCAGTGCAGCTCGTGCGCCAGGGTTTTGGCGACGGCACGGATGCGGCGGTGCAGCGGCGACTGCTCGCGGGGGAGGACCAGGTGGATCGTCAGGCTGGGCGCGCCCCGCAGCGGACGCCAGGTGAGACCGGCCGGTTGTGCCGTGGCTGCGGCTTCTCCGGCCGGGGCGAGGGTGACCCCGTCGCGCAGGTCGCGCTGGGACATGTCGAAAGAGACGGCGGACGTGTGGAATCGGGGGTGTGGTCGGGTGTCTCGGAACAATGCGGACAGCTGATCGTGGATCACGGGGTTGGCGGCACGGTCCGGGAGGCGCAGCGGATACGCGGCCGCGTCGGCGATCTCGATCTCGGTGTGTTCGGCGAGCGGATGGTGCTGGGCCATCTGGACCCCGATGCGTGCACGCCGCAGCAGGAACCGGCGCACGTCACGGCCCGGCTGTTCACCGCGGGTGATCCCGGCATCGATGCGGCCGTCGGCGACCGCGGGGGAGATCTCCGGTGTCGCCATCGGGACCGCGCCGACCTCCAGTCCGCTGTTGCCGCGCATCAGCCTGTCCACCAGGGCCGGTGTCGTCTCGGCCCCGGTGCTGAGGCTGTATCCGATGCGCAGCGTGCCCAGTTCACCGGCCGCCGCGCTCCGGGCGGTGTCCCATGCCCGGTCCAGCGCCGCCAGCGCGGGCGGCGCGGACTCCGCCAAAGCCGCACCGGCCGTGGTCAATACGACGCTGCGCGTGTTGCGGACCAGCAGGGCCGTACCGAGTTCCGCCTCCAATCGGCGTATCCGCGCGCTGAGTGCGGGCTGTGCGATACCGATCCGTGCGGCCGCGCGGGTGAAGTTCAACTCCTGCGCCAGCACCAGGAAGTACCGCAGGCTCACCGTATCCGGCGCCACGCGCCCTCCCTGCCGATTAATAACGATCCGTTCTGAGTCTATCCCGTACCGGTCTTTCCCTCGAGCGCATATCAAGCCCTAGCCTGCGCATATGGCGACTCCACTGAGCGCGGTACCCGTCGCCGGGATCGATGGATCCGAGTGTCAATTCGAAGTCGGACGTGAACGGCCGAACACAGGAGGTTTCCATGGCTAAGGGCTACTGGGTCAGCGTCTACCCCGCCATTTCCGACCCCGAGATTCTGACTGCCTACGACAAGCTGGCTCGTCTGGCTGTCCAGGCTGGGGGTGGGCGTCTACTGTCCCGTGGCGGTCGGGTCGTCGCCCGCGAGGCCGGGATCACGCAACGCGCCGTTCTGATCGAGTTCGACAGCCTTGAACAGGCCGTCGCGGCATACGACAGCGAGGCGTACCAGAAGGCGCTGGCGGCCCTCCCCGACGGCGTCGAGCGCGACTTCCGCATCGTCGAAGGCGTCGACTGACCGGCGGGCCCAGCCGTCGCTGAGCACCGTCACCTGATGCGCACACGGTGCTGAACGGCGACTCGCGACGCCTCTTGCTGGGCTTGATCGTACCGATCGCTGGAGGTGTGGTGGCCGAGCCTGTGCGAGTGCGCCGACTGGCCGACCAGCAAGGGCCGATCGTGCGTCGGGGCCGTACCAGCTCGGTGCGCTACCGGCGGGCGATGATGCTGCTGGCGTCCGCCACGGAAGCCGTGTGCCGGTGATCGCCCAGCTGTGCAGGCCGACGAGGACACGGTGCGGGAGGTGATCCACCGGTTCAACGAGATCGGCCCGGCTTGTCCGGACCCTCGGTGGGCGGGACCCCGACGTGCTCGCCGCCCAGCGCAAGGAACGCGCCCGCATCCGCAGCGAGAAGGGCATCCAGTGGGGCGGACGCCCCCTCACCGCCGCCGCCCGACTCGCCCCGGGCCTCACAGCGGCGGACAGCCTGGCTGTCGATCACTTGACATGCCCGGCGATGGTCCGTGCGCACTCCATCGCCTCTGCGTGTGTGGTGTCCACCTCCAGGTCATAGGCCACGCCCTGGTGGACCACTTCCGCCTGGGAAGCAGCCATCCCGATGGTCCGATCGCCTCGTGCGACTTCACGGCCTGCGGCCACCGTCGCGTCACACCTGACGCCGACCCACAGCACCTGCAGTTCACCCAAGGCTTTCTGCCATCGCTGCTGTGAGGACGCCCCGCCGAGGAAGACCTCGTCGACGATGACCCGGGCGCCTGCACGGGCCATCGCGGCGACCCCTGCGATCCATGCCGCTTCCAGCGTTCGGAACTCAGGACCGACGATCACCTCTCCGTCCGGAGCGAACTCGATCCCGCCGTCCGACGCCTGCATGGACGCCGGCATCGCCTCAACCAGCGTGTCTGTCCCGAGCGCCAGCCACGGATCCGGCAGGACTGCCTGAAGACACCGAACGATTCCGGATTTCCCCGAGCTGGAACCACCGTTGACAACGATCACCTGAGTCATCACCACGCCACCGTAGAGGCACCAGGGCAACGCTCGAAACGGATTTCCGTGAACCCTGCACTGCCTGCCACACCCCGGCGAACGTTCCCGGTCAGAGCACTGGCGCTCGTCGGTACGACTCACCACGTGCTGACCCGCAGCCCCGGACAGGCCGCGGACACCGAGGCGACAACGCGGCGGCTGCCGGCCGTACTCCTGCACATCTGAGCCGCGATCGCCGCCCTCGATCCTGATGCCGGTTCCGGCCACAGCGTCGCCGGGGGGCAGGTGCCGGTAGGGTGGCCTGTTGTGGACGCGGGGGCAGGAAACGAGATGGTTGCGGTCCCGTCGGGACGGGTGACGCTGTCGGACCGGCGGACGCAGAGCAGTTGGCCGGTCGAGGTCGCGCCGTTTGACATGTCGGCGTTCCCGGTCACGCAGTCCTGGTACGCGCGCGTCACGGGCCGACGGCCGAGTACCGCCCAGGGTGAGCGGCTGCCGGTTGAGGGCGTTTCATGGTGGGACGCGGTCGAGTTCTGTAACGCCTTGTCCCGGCATGAGGGGCTGACGCCCGCCTATCACCTGCGCGTTGACGCCGAGACGGCCGAGTGGGACACCTCCGCGGACGGGTACCGCTTGCCGACCGAGGCCGAATGGGAGCACGCCTGCCGTGCGGGCACTACGGGCCCGCGATACGGCCGCCTCGACGATGTCGCCTGGTACCAAGGGAATTCCGCTGGGCGGATCCACTCCGTCGGCGGCAAGCAGCCCAACGCATGGGGCCTGTACGACATGCTGGGCAATGTGTGGGACTGGTGCTGGGACGTCTACGACGCCGAGGTGTACGGGGCCTACCGGGTGCTCCGTGGCGGTGGATGGGCCGACGAGCACTGGAGCTGCCGGGCGTCGGTGCGGCGGCGCAGCCACCCGACCTTCCGGATCGACGACGTGGGATTTCGCATCGTGCGTTCCGCACCACTGCCTCCGCCTGTTTCCGACAGGGGCTGAGGGGGACCACTTGGGCAGTGAGAAGGGGGACCGCGTCGCACCGGGTTCTCGGATCGGCCCGCAGGGGGTCGTTCCGGCGATACCGTGATCGTCATGAGGGCTGAGGGTGATGCGCTGGTCGGCGGGATGGCGAACGCGGGGGCGGTCTTCCGCCAGGGTGCGCTCGTTGAGCGCCCGGCGCCACGCAACGCGCGCGCCCTTCATGCCTATCTCCTCGCGCTGAAGGACCACGGCTTCGACGCGGCGCCGGCCCCTGTCGGTCTCCCTGCGGATGGCCGTGAGCAGCTTTCCTTCATCCCAGGCGATGTGGCTCTGCCGCCGTTCCCGGACTGGGCGATGACGAAGGCCGCTCTCGCATCGGTGGGGAGCCTGCTGCGGCGCTTGCATGAGACCAGCGCGGCCGTGGCGGTCGACACCCGAGCCGAGTGGTCCTCGGACCTGGCTGACCCGGAGGGGGGAACGATGCTGTGCCACAACGACGTGTGCCCGGAGAACGTCGTCTTCCGTGACGGTCGTGCCGTTGCCCTGATCGACTTCGACTTGGCGGCCCCGGGCCGACCCCTTTGGGACATCGCCATGGCCGCACGCTACTGGGTGCCCATGCTCGATCCCGGGTCGGCAGCTGCTTACTACCCCTCTGGGCTGGATGCGCCCGCACGGCTGCGGATCCTTGCCGACAGCTATGGCCTCTCGGCAGGGGACCGCGCGGAGTTGCCCGGCGTCATCGAGCAGGCCACCGAGGTTTGCCGCGCCTTTGTCACTCGCCGGGTGGCGGACGGTGACCCCGTCTATCTTCAAGCGCTGGCCGAGCGTGGTGGATGGGAACGGTGGGACCGCATGCAGACGTGGCTGGTGGACCACCGCAACACGTTCACGGCTGCCCTGCTGAACTGACCGGGCTGGACGCCCGAGGAGGCAGAAGCCGCCGTTCTATCCCGACACGGCACATGACCACTCCCGCCGGACTGTAGCTGGGAAGGACGAGACCCGCCTGCGTCCGCGGCAGCGGCAAAGACCGAGCCGAGCCCCGGCCTGGCTGATGAGAACAGGCACCGCGGCGCCGTAGCCCCTCCAGAGCACCGCTGGGCCTGGTCGCACCCATCAGATCTGGCCGAGGCCGACCTTGGGCGTGCGGGCCTCGTCGAAGCGTTCCGCGATGCTAGGAATACCCCCCGGGGGTATGTGGTTGGGGTGGTGTGGGGGCCGGGAACCCGACCCCACTCGACGGCATTGGGGATGAAGATCATGGACCACAGCACGCACCACGCCGGTGCCGCTCACGACCACGTAGCCCACCACGCCCACGCCGTGCACGAGGACCATCACGGCGGGCCCCAAGGCACCTCGTGGGGGACGGCGGCAAAGGCGACCCTGCACTGCCTGACCGGGTGCGCCATCGGCGAGATCCTCGGCATGGCCATCGGCACCGCCTTGACGTGGGGCAACGTGCAGACGATGGTCCTGGCGACCCTGCTGGCGTTCGTCTTCGGCTACTCGTTCACGCTGTTCGCCGTACGACGCGCCCGCCTGGATCTCAAGACCGCGATCAAGGTCGCGCTGGCCGCGGACACCGTCTCGATCGCGGTGATGGAGCTGGTCGACAACGGCATCATCGCGCTGGTCCCCGGGGCGATGGACGCCCACCTGGACGAGAGCCTGTTCTGGACCTCGCTGCTGGGCGGCTTGGCCATCGCCTTCCTGCTCACCACTCCCGTCAACAAGTGGCTGATCGGCCGTGGCAAGGGCCACGCCGTCGTCCACACCTATCACTGACACCGACCACGCCGGCGAATGCGGCCGGGGCACTCCCTGGGACGGGGGAGTGCCCCGGCCGCGTTTGGGTCAAGCGACGCTCAGGGGGCCGAAGCTAGCGTCCCGCCGCACGGCTCACCGTTCCGACAACGACTCCGAGGAGATCGACATGAGCGCTGCCACCCTTCCGGTTCTCGCCGACACCGAGGTCGATGACCTCTTCGACCTGGACGTCCGCATTGAGCTGGACGACACCCACGCAGCCGAGGCCGCGTTCACCTCCATCACCTGCGCCTCCTGCTACCCCACCTGGTGCTGTTGAGCAGCCTCACCTGCTGGTCCACCTTCCCCACACAGTGCGGCTGCTGAGGGGGAAGGTCGCAGGCCGGCTCCGTCCACGGCGTATGCCAGACGGAGTCGGCCGCTGAGGGCCCGCGGGCCGCGGCCCCAAGACTGCCGACTCCCGACCCCCTTACCCCCACCCCCGCGCGTCCGGCCGCCATCCGTGCATCCAGCCGCGACCGCGCCCGACCAGCCGACCACGCCCGCGATCGCCACCGAAGGCCCGCCACCGAGGGCCCGCCACCGAGGGCCCGCCACCGAGGGCCCGCCACCGAGGGACCGCCACCGAGGGACCGCCACCGAAGGCCCGCCACCGAGGGACCGCCACCGAGGGACCGCCACCGAGGGACCGCCACCGAGGGACCGCCACCGAGGGACCGCCACTGATGCCGTTGCCGCCCGCCCCCCAGCCGCTCTTCCGCACCGCCCCGGTTGCCCTGCTGCGGGCCCCGAGCCGCAGCCACGAGGACCGCGCCGTCTGGGCCACCGCCTCTGCCACCGATCGCGCGGCCTGCGAGCGACTGCTGAGCAGCGCGGCCGGCGACGGCGTCTTCATGGATGCCCTCCGGGTCGCCAGCCCCAGCCTGGCGAGCCTCGTGGCCGCGAGCATCGACCCCACCGCTCTCGCCGGTCGTACCGATGCCCAACTGCGCCGTGCCGTGGTCTCCGTGCTGCGCTACGAGATCCGGCTGCGCTCGCGTTGCACCCCGTTCGGGCGCTTCGCCGGCGTCGCACCGGTCCGCTTCGCCACCGCGGCCGACGGCCCGGCGGCGAAGGTGTCCTGGGTGGACCCGGCCCGCAGTCGTACCCGGGTCGACCTCGACTGGCTGCTGCGCGTGGTCCAGCAGCTTGAGCAGGACCGTGACCTGCTCCCGCACCTGAGCCTGCATGCCCATGCCGGGACCATCCCGCGCGGCGGCCGGCTGGTGACGGCCGCGCCCTCCAACCCCGGTGCCACCGCGGGCGAGAGCACCCGCAGCGAGGTCTCCGTCCGGCTCACGCCGGTGGTTGCCGCCGCGCTGGAACTGGCCGCCGCCGGCACAACCGGCAAGCAGGCCGCCGCGGAGCTTCAGCGCCGCTACCCCACCGCACCACCCGGCGCGGCCGCCGCCCTGCTGGCCACACTGGTCCGCCAGGAGTTCCTGATCACCGGGCTGCGGCCGGTACTGGACGGCGGTGACCCGCTCAGCCGTGTGATCGACGTACTGACCGCCGCCGAGCGGTCCGCCGGCCGCCCGCTGCCGCTGCTGGCCGCCCTGCGCGCGATAGCCGCCGACCGCGATCGCTACGACGCCGCCACCACCTGGGGCGAGCGCGGCGCGGTGCTGGCCGCGCTGGAGGAGAGGATGCGTCAGCTGGCCGCCGCCGACCGGCTGATCCACGTCGATCTGGCGCTGGCCGCCGAGGTGCGGCTGCCGCACGCGGTCGCCGACGAGGCGGCCCGCGGGCTCGGCGTGCTGTGGCGGCTGTCCGCGCCCGGCCCGGGGCCGCTGCGCGGCTATCACCGCGACTTCCTGGAGCGCTACGGACCCGACCGCGTCGTCCCGGTGCCGGAGGTGCTGGACGACACGGTCGGCCCCGGCGCCCCGGCCGGCTACACCTGGCCGGCCTCGTCCCGCAGCGAGGATCCCGCGCCGCGGCCGCCGCGTGAGCGGGAGCTGCTGCTGGGCCGACTGGCCGCCGAGGCGCTACGCGACGGCGCCCGGGAGGTGGTGCTGGACGACGACCTGGTGGCGCGCCTGGCTCCCGGGGAGCCGGACCGCGACCTGTTGCCGCGCTCCTGCGAGCTGTTCTGCACCCTGGTCGCCGCCGACGAACAGGCACTGGCCGAAGGCGACTTCCTGCTGGTCAGCGGTGGCGGACCGGGTGCGCTGGAGGCCGGCGCCACGTACGGCCGGTTCGCCGGACTGGCCGGCTCGGTCAACGAGGAGCTGGCCGCCTTCGCCTTCCCCGAGCAGCCGGACGCGTTCCACCTCGCCGTCGCCTACCAGCCGCGCCTCACCCGGGCGCTCAACGTCGCCAACAGCCCGCGCACCGCAACGCACGAGGTGACCATCGGGCTGCCGCCGGACCCCGCCGCGACCGCCGTACCGCTGGACGAGATCGGCGTGGCCGCCACCCTCGAACACCTGTATCTCGTGCACCTGCCGACCGGGCGCCGGCTGCTGCCGCACGCCCACCACGCGATGGACCTGCGTGGCCAGGCGCCGAACGCCGCCCGATTCCTGATCGAGGTCGGTCGTCACGCTCACCGCCCCTATGCGCCCTGGGACTGGGGACCGGCCGGCAGCGCGCCGTTCTGGCCCCGAGTGCGGTACGGCCGGATGGTGCTCGCACCCGCCACCTGGCGCCTGGACGAGCTGCGCGAGCACACCGGGCTCGATCCGGCCGGCTGGGCCGAGGCCGTACGGCACTGGCGTGAGCGCTGGCGGGCACCGCAGCAGCTGGTGCTGACCCGCGCCGACCTCAGGCTGCCGGTTGACCTGTCCGAGTCCTGGCACCGCGAGCTGCTGCGCGACGCGCTCTCCAAGGACCCCCATCTGCTCGCCGTCGAGCTGCCCGGCGGGGAGGAACGGTCCGATGGCTGGCTGCGGGAGGCCGAGGAGCGGGCGCACCACTGCGAACTGGCGCTGGCCTTCGTCCGGGAACCGATGGCCGCGCCGCTCGCCCCCGCCGTACCCCTCATCCGGCTGCCGACGGCCGCACCCCGCCTCCCAGCGGTGCACCCGGCCCAGCCGCGCCCGACCCAGCACCGCACGGCC
The DNA here is from genome assembly GCF_042672505.1 of Streptomyces sp. NPDC127190. NCBI lineage: Bacteria > Bacillati > Actinomycetota > Actinomycetes > Kitasatosporales > Streptomycetaceae > Streptomyces > Streptomyces sp. NPDC127190. Next base: position 68,669 of record NZ_JBHXVE010000032.1, on the reverse strand, counting down.
GAGCCGCGGCTGGCCGAGCCCGGCGGCGAGTGGCTGTACGCCAAGCTCTACCTCGCCGGCCGACAGACGGACTCCTTCCTGACCGCCCACCTCGCCCCGTTCCTCAGCGAACTCCCGGTAGCAATCCGTGAGTTGGTCGACCGATGGTTCTTCATCCGGTACCGGGACCCGGACGACCACCTCCGGCTGCGCTTCCACGGACCCGCCGACCGCCTGTGGCCCGCACTGCTGCCGCCGCTGCACACTGCGGTCCGGCAGTGGACGTCCCAGGGCCTCGTCGGGCGGTTCGTGCTGGACGGCTACGACCCCGAGTGGGAGCGCTACGGCGGTCCCGAGGCCCAGGCGGCCGTCGAACGCTTCTTCGCCGCGGACAGCCGTACCGCGCTCACTATGCTGCGGATCGCCCGGCAGGCCGACGGCGCAGGCGGTGATGTGCCATGGGGCAAGGAGACGCTGGCCGCGCTGTCGCTCGCCGCCATCGCGCACGCCTTCGGCCCGCCCCGCGCGGTGGACACACCGACCCGCTACCAGGAGCGGGGCGCAGCCTGGCTGGCAGGCAGCGCCGCCGGCGAGCAGCCGCCCCCCGGCTTCCGGGCCCACCGGACGCAGTGGCTGCGGCTGATCGACCCGGCCGGCGGCTGGCCCGCTCTGGCCGGGCATCCGCTGGGCGACCAACTGGCGCAGGCCCTGGCCGACCAGGCCGTACATCTGCGCGCCTATCGCCGGCAGCTGGACGCGCTCGCCGCCCGCGGCGCCGACTGGTCGCCACTGCCCGGGGTGCTGGCGAGCCTGCTCCACATGGCCTGCAACCGGCTGCTCGGACCCGACCGGGAAGCCGAGCTGCGCGTCCACGCCCTCGCCCGCGCCTGCGTGACCGGCAACGCCGACCGAAGGAGGCACCAGCGGTGACCACAGCGGCAGTGCCCGGCAGCACCGAGCGGATCGCGGCCGTCGTCGACCGGGTGGCCGCCGCCCTCACCGACGAGCCGCGCCCGACCGGCCCCGCCGTAGCACTCGAGGGCGGTTCCGGCGTCGCCCTGCTCCTTGCCGAGCTGGCGCGCCGCGATCCGGGCCGGTTGCCCGCCGTACACGGCCGGCTGGCGGCGGCGGCCCGGGCCCTGGCCAAGACGGCCTCGTTCGGTGTGCATCACGGCCCGGCCGCGGTACTGACGGCCGTTCAGACGGCGGCCCGGGACGGCGGACACTATCCGGGCCTGCGCCACACCCTGACCGCACACGTCGCGGCCGAGCAGATCGCCCGCCTCGCCGCCCAGCCCGCTGGACCAGGGGTGTCCTGGTCCGGCTACGACGCCATCACCGGCGCCGCCGGCGTCGGCCGGGTGCTGCTCAGTGCGGTCACCGACGGCGACGCCGAGGAGCGCGCCACGGCCGAGCCCGCACTGCGCGCCACCCTCGCCCACCTCGTCGCGGTCAGCCGGCCGGTGCGGGTGGACGGCCGTGAGGTGCCCGGCTGGTGGGTGCCCGGCCACCGCCAGGCGACCGAGGCGGACCGGGCCCGCTTCCCACGGGGTGACCTGAGCCTCGGGACGGCCCACGGCATCGCAGGCCCGCTGGCGTTGCTCGCCCGCAGTACCGAGTTGGGAGTGGCGGTCGACGGACAGCCGGCCGCCCTGCGCCGGATCGGCGGCTGGCTGGCCGAGCGGGCTGACCGCGACGCCTACGGGCCGTACTGGGAGCGCCGGCTCCCGCTGGACGACGAACTGGCCCGGGCCCGCGGCGAGCGCCTCCCGCCCTCCTCGCCCCGCACCGGCGCCGCGGGGGCCGCCTGGTGCTACGGCACGGTGGGCATCGCAGGTGCCCTGCTGCGCGCCGCCCGGGTGACGGGCGAGGAGACCTGGAGCCGGCTCGCGCTGGCGAGCACCCACGCGGTACTGGCCCGCCCGGACAGCCTGGACGGTTTGAGGGGCCCCACCGTCTGCCACGGCGAGGCGGGCTTTCTCCAGAGTCTGTGGAGACTCGGGCAGCAGGCCGCCGACCGGACGCTGCTCGACCGTTGCGACCGGCTGGCCGACCGGCTCGCCGCAGCCTGGGACGAGCAGACCGACTACGGCTACCGGCACCTGACCGGCCCCCGCAGCGCCACCGGCCCGCAGTACGGCCGACCGCCGGCCGAGGACAACCCCGGCATCCTGGAAGGCGCGGCGGGCGTGGCCGCCGCACTGCTCTCGGTACTGCCCAGCCCGGGCGGGCCGGACAGCGAACGGCACGAACCCGTCTGGGACCGTGTGCTGCTCCTCTCCTGAGCCTGGGCCGCACCACGCGGCCTCCGCCGTACGTCCGGTCCCCCCAAGGAACCGCGCACCGACCGCTCTCGACCCGGGGTCGGCCGGCCGGCCGTCCGCACCGCCCGCCAGGTCGAAGCCCACGTCAACACCCAGACCGGTCCGGATCTGGTCGCGCGCTTGTGAGATGGGGAACGCGTCACGAAAGTCATGGCCCAGAGAGACAGACGCGCAAGGCAAGCCTGCCTGCTGCCGACACAGGGCGTCCCAGCCACGCCGCACTGCCCGCCGGCACAGATCTGACGGTGCGGCGTTCCCCGTTGCTCGTGCCGAGCTGGCGGCGCGGGGCGCGGTCTAGGACGCGCCGCCGCTGGCAGCCTCGCTGCGGTGCGGCTCGAGGCGATCGACTGCTTGCTCGCTCCATGCCCGGATGACTGATGCCTGCTCGGGGGTCAGGGAGTCGAGGAAGTGGCGGCGGATGTTGCCGCCGTGCACGAGGATGGCACTCTGGGCGGCGCGGCGCCCCTCGGCGGTCAGCCCGATCCCCGCGCGGCGACCATCGGCCCCGTACTGGGTGCGCTTGACGAAGCCGCGTTTTTCCATGCGCGTCAGCTGATGTGAGACGCGGCTCTTGTCCCAGTCGAGCGATGCGGAGAGCTCGCCGACACGCATCTCGCGGCCGGCGGCCTGCCACAGTGTCACCAGCACGCTGAACTCGGCCTTCGAGATGTCGCAGTCACGCTGCAGACCGCGCTCCAGCTCCCTGGTGAGCAGGCGCTGCGCGCGCATCCAGGTATTCCAGAACTCCCATTCCTCGGGTTCCAGCGACCGCATCTCCGTCATGTCGCCGAGGATACCGCGACCAGCAGAGTTGTCACTTCAACTCACCCCGACCTAGAGTTGACGTGACAACTCTCTGGGAAGGAAGACCATGCCGCTTCGCATCGCAGTCATCCTCGGAAGCACCCGCCCCGGACGCCGCGGCGACCAGATCGCCGCCTGGGCACTGGAGGCCGCCCGTGCCCATGGTGGAGCCGACTACGAACTCATCGACCTCGCCGACCACGACCTCGGCAACCTCGACGAGCCTGGCAACCCGAACTTCCAGCAGTATCAGCACGACCACACCCGCGCCTGGGGCGCACTGATCGACAGCTTCGACGGCTATGTCTTCCTCGTCCCCGAGTACAACCACTCCTTCCCCGGAGCCCTGAAGAACGCCCTGGACTACGTCTACCGGGAGTGGAACGACAAGGCCGCCGGGATCATCAGCTACGGCGGCTGGGTCGCCGGGGCCCGGGCCGCCGAAGCGCTGCGGCTCGTCCTCGCCGAACTCCAGGTGGCCACGGTCCGCGCCCAGCCCACCATCTCGACACACCCCTCGTTCCACACCGGCACCTTCGTCCCCCAGGAGGGCCTCGACACCGCCGTGGACACCATGCTCGACCAGGTGATCGCCTGGTCCGGCGCCCTGCGCGGGGTGCGCCAGGCCAAGACGCAGACGCCCACGGCTGCATGAGGCCCAGTTCGTGACCGATCACGTGACACGACGCGGCGAGCTGACGGACGCGGCGTGGGAGGCGCTGAGCCCCTGCTGCCGGCTGCCGATGGACCCGGCCGTCCGTGGCGCGACCACCGGACGGTGATCAACGGCGCGTTATGTGACCTGCCGGAACGCTATGGGCCGTGGCAGACGGTTCATGAGCGGTTCGCCCGTTGGGAGCAAAACGGGACCTGGGCCCACTACCAAAGTCCATCTCGCCTGGGACGGCCGGGGCCTGCCCCTGGCTGTCGTCCTCACCCCCGGAAACGTCAGTGACTGCACCGTGTTCAAAGCGGTGCTGGAATCTGCGCGGGTGCCTCGGACCGGCGCCGGGCGGCCGCGGCCAAGACCCGACACGGTCATCGCGGACAAGGCGTACTCATCGCGGGAGGTCCGACAGGACGCGTTGCGGCGTCGGGGTATCGACCGAGTGGGCCCAGTACGATGCCGATCCGGCGCCTTGCGAGGCGCCGCACCGGATGTCGCGAGAGTTCGGTAGACCCCCGCCGTGTGCTGTACAGCCGCCGGGCGGCTCAGGGGGTGATGCAGACGACGAAGGCGATGATCGGCCGCGCCACAGTGTCTGTGTTCTTCACACCGACCGTCCAGCCGTTGGGACCGCCATAGGAGGCGAGCATGAACGGTTCGCCGCCGCTCTGGCTGGCGTTGCCCTCGGAGCCGCCCCCGCCGGTGCTCACCATTCCCGCGGGGCAGGACGCACTCGCCGTCCCGTACTTGCCAGGCTGGACGATCACGTCGTCACCCCAGTAGCGCCCGACGGTCGCCTGCTTCGCGCGGCCGGAGACGTGCGAGCCGGACGTGCCGGGCTTGTCGGCGTCACCGCCTTGCGCGGTCGCGAGCGTGGCTCCGCCCACCACAAGGGCGGCGGCGGTGGCCAGGACGGAGAACCCCAAACGCTTCATGTCGACTCCAGTGCTCAGGTGGTGTGGCACCGGACCTCTTCCCCGCTCCCCGAGGGAGTCCCGTACCGTCACCGGCCCAGCTCAGGCAGAACCGATTCTCCGGCGGGCGAACGAGTGAGGTGTTCCGGGGCGGCTGGAACACCGGGGCGACGTGGGGCCGGGGTCGTACGTCCGTTGCCCCGGAAGCTGTTCGCGCGGGCTGCCCAGGGGCGGGCGCTCCTGCCAGAGCCGTGACTGGGGGCGCTGAACCTTCCCGGTCGCGGCACTCGATGCTGCGCAATGGTGCGGCTGGTGAATACGGCCGGAGGCCGGGTCACGAGCTGGGCGTCTACCCGTCCGCTCCGTACCGGAGGCCGTCGAGGAGCAGGTCGAGGAGGCGGCCGGCCCGTTCGCGTTGGTCGGGAGCGCTGGTGATCAGCGCGACACCCGCCAGGCTGAAGCCGACATCGATGGGGTCGACGTCCGGGCGCAGGAGACCGGCGTCAGCGCCGGCGCGCAGCAGGGTGCCGATCGCGTTGGCGAGCTTGTCAAGGGTCTCGGCGAAGGGGTCCGCGCCCGATGCGACCGCGGCCCGAAGCGCGTCCGCCATGCCCTGCTTGGCAGCCACATAGTCGATGAAGTCGTCCATCCACAGGCGGATGGCCCGGTCGGGCGGGTTGTCGGCGAGCAGCTTCGCGGCGCTGTCGCAGACCCTGGCCAGCTCGTTGCGGTAGGCCGCCTCGACGAGCGCCTCGCGTGTGGGGAAGTGGCGGTAGAGCGTGGCCGAGCCGACGCCGGCGGCCTTGGCGATGGTGTCGATCGCGACGTCCGGGCCCTTCTCGGAGAAGGCACGCACGGCCGCTTCGAGGATGCGCTCCCGGTTGCGGCGGGCATCGGCGCGCAACACGCTCGGCTTGCTGGTCAAGGCTGCTCCCTTCATCGGGGACCAGTCTAGCTGGACAACCGGGGAGTTCCCCGGTTACCGTCCCCAGATAACCGGGGAACTCCCCGGTTACGGGTGCAGACCCGTTCTCCTCCCCAGGCAAGGAAGACCCGCATGACCTCCCCGAAGACGGTTCTGATCACCGGTACGTCCTCCGGCATCGGGCTGGCCGCCGCCATCGGCACCGCCCGGGCCGGCTGGACGACCATCGCCACCATGCGTGACACCGGCAAGGCCGAGGCCCTGCTCCAGGCCGCCGCCGAGGCGGGTGTCGCGGACCGGATCCAGGTCAAGCGCCTGGACGTGACCGACGCCGCCGGCGTCTCCGCCTGCCTGGACGAGGTCGTCGCCGAGCACGGCCGCCTGGACGCACTGGTCAACAACGCCGGCGCCGCCCAGGTCGGCACCATCGAGCAGAGCAGCGTCGACGACGTCCGCGCGGCCATGGAGGTCAACTTCTTCGGCGTGGTGGCGGTGACGCGGGCCGCCCTGCCGCACCTGCGCGCGTCGAAGGGCCGGGTGATCACCGTCACCAGCGTCGGCGGCGTCGTCGGCCAGCCCTTCAACGAGGCCTACTGCGCGGCCAAGTTCGCCGTCGAGGGCTTCATGCAGTCTCTCGCGCCGGTCGCCGCCACCGTCGGCGTCGATGTCACCGTGGTCGAGCCGGGTGCGGTGGCCAGCGAGTTCGTCGCCAATCTCGGCCTGGACGTCCCGGCGCTGCTCTCCGCCGCCGGTCCCTACGGCCCGGCGCTCGAGGCCTACATCACCCGCACCCAGAAGTCGTTCGCCGACGCCCAGACCCCCACCGAGGCAGCCGCCCCGATCGTCGACGCCCTGACCGTCGCCCACCCGCCCTTCCGCATCCAGACCTCGCAGTGGGCCCGCGACTTCGTCGCCACCACCCTCGCCGACCTCGACGGCTCCGCCGTCCAGGCCCTCACCGGTTCCTGGGTGCGCTGACCGCCTCGCCCCGCGGCCCGGACCGGGTGCACCGCCGACGCCGGGCGCGGCGACCGCACCAGCACCCTGACTGCCCGGCCCCACCGCCACCGCACCCGGCGTCGGGCCGTACCCGGTCCCGGGCAGAGGGCCACGCAGCGGACCGGACACACAGCCAACCAGCCACACCCCGCGGGACGACCCGCACCAGCAAGGAAGATCACCATGGAACTCCGCACCCTTGGCAGCCAGGGCCTGACCGTCTCCGCCGAAGGACTCGGCTGCATGGGCATGAGCGCCTTCTACGGCAGCACCGACGAGGCCGAATCCCTCGCCACCATCGACCGCGCCCTGGAACTGGGCGTGACCCTGCTCGACACCGCCGAGAGCTACGGCCCCTTCATCAACGAGCAGCTCCTCGGCAAGGCCCTCGCCGGCCGCCGCGAGCAGGCCGTCGTCGCCACCAAGACCGGCATCGAGTTCACCGACGACGGCACGCTCGTCGGCCACAACGGGCGCCCGGAGTACATCCGGCGTTCCCTGGACCGCTCCCTGCGTCACCTGGACACCGACCACGTCGACCTCTACTACCTGCACCGGGTCGACCCACAGGTGCCGATCGAGGAGACCGTCGGCGCCATGGGCGAGCTGGTGGCCGCCGGCAAGGTCCGCTACCTCGGCCTGTCCGAAGTAGCCCCGCAGACCATCCGCCGCGCCCACTCCGTCCACCCGATCACGGCGGTCCAGACCGAGTACTCGCTCTTCGAGCGCGGCATCGAGGACGACGGGGTCATGGCCACCCTGAACGAGCTCGGGATCGGCCTGGTCGCCTACTCGCCGCTCGGACGCGGGTTCCTGTCCGGTGCGATCACCAGCCCGGACGACTTCGCCGCCGATGACTTCCGCCGTACCGACCCGCGCTTCCAGGGCGAGAACTTCGCCCGCAACCTGGCCGTGGTCGACGAGGTCCGCCGCATCGCCGCCGCCAAGCAGGTATCGCCCTCCCAGCTGGCCCTCGCCTGGGTCCTGCACCAGGGCGCGGTCGCCATCCCCGGCACCAAGCGCCGCCGCTACCTGGAGGAGAACATCGCCGCCACCACCGTAACGATCACCGATGAGGACGTGGCCGCCCTCGAAGCCGTCGCCCCGCGCGGCATCGTCTCCGGCGACCGCTACGCCCCCGAGCTCATGCGGAACCTCAACGGCTGACCCCCGGGCGGCCCGGAAAAGGCAACCGCACGGCCGACCACGTCGCCTTCCCGGACGCCGCCCGCGGCCGGACCGAACTCGCCCGACCGAGCGCCTGGAAGACCGGATCGGCGCCCACGAGTTGGGCCCCCAACGGTCGGATGTGTTCCGGTGACCGGCGGGACGTCTTCCTGGCCCACCCCCGTGAGGCCGGGACGGGATGTCACATCCCCTTGGTCCCGCCGGTCAGCTTCACCCTGCGGTGCCGGCCGGGTGCCGGGATCGGCCGGAGACGCGGTCGCCGCCGGCGGCATCGCCATCGGTCGCTGGTCCTGGTGGGAGGGGTCAGGGTGCCGGCGCACGGAACAGGCCGGCGCGGGCGGCGAGGAGGGCTGCGGCGGCCGAGCGGTGGGCGGCGTGCTCGTCGAGGGGTTCTCCGGTGATGAAGAGGCGGTGGTAGAGCGGGGCGGTGGCGGCCCGGATCAGTTCTGCCGGGTCGACGTCGTCGGGGAGCTGGCCCCGTGCCATGGCGCGGGTGACGACCTCGGCGGCCTGCTGGTGGCGGGCGGTGAAGAAGGTGTGCAGTGCTTTCGCGCCCTGGTCGGAGCGGAGCGCGGCGCTGATGAGGGCCGTCGGGGTGGCGCCCTGTTCGGGGTCGGTGAAGGTGGCGTACACCTCGTGGGCCAGCGACTGGATGTCCTCGTCGACGTCTCCGGTGTCGGGGATGGGCCAGGGCTGGTCGGCGGAGAGGGCGAGGGCGTCGGCGATCAGGCCGTCGATGCCGCCCCAGCGTCGGTAGACGGTGGCCTTGTGGACGCCGGCGCGGTGGCAGATCGCCTCGACCGTGAGCTGGTCGTATCCATGCTCGGTGAGTTCGGCGAGGGTCGCGGCGACGACGTCGGCACGGACCCGCGCGCTTCGCCCTCCCGGCCTGGTGCCCGTCGTCCTGCTCTGCGGTGTCTCCGGATTCCCAGTCAAAGTCGACTCCAGTCGCGTTAAGGCTTGCCAGGGGTGTGGATCTACTGCCAGGATATTAACGCGACTCCGGTCGCATTAGGTGGTGTGGTGACAGGAAGGACCCCAGCCATGACCGTGTCGATCCCGAACCCCGAGGCGCTGCACCCGTTGCCCGGGCATGACCGGGTGGTCCTGCTCCGCCCGCTGGTCACCGACCCGCGGATCGAGGTCGGCGAGTACACCTACTACGACGACCCCGACGGCGCCACGGACTTCGAGCGCAGGAACGTGCTCTACGGCTACGGGCCCGAGCGGCTGGTGATCGGCAAGTACTGCGCGGTCGCCGCCGGCACCCGCTTTCTGATGGCGGGCGCCGCCCACCCCACCTTGGGTGTCTCCACCTTCCCGTTCACCATGTTCGGCGGCAGCTGGACGGAACGGACCCTCGACCTGGTCACCGGCATGCCCAGCCGGGGCGACACCGTGATCGGCAACGACGTCTGGATCGGCTACCAGGCGCTGATCATGCCAGGCGTGCGGATCGGCGACGGCGCGATCATCGCGGCCGGCGCGGTCGTCACCACCGACGTCGAGCCGTACACCGTGGTCGGCGGCAACCCCGCCCGCCCGATCCGCCGCCGCTACGACGACGCGGACATCGAGCGGCTCCTGCGCGCGGCATGGTGGGACTGGCCGGTGGAACTGGTCACCGAACACCTGCGCACCATCATGGCGGGCACCCCCGCCGAGATCGAGCAGATCGCCGCGGCAGCCGCCGCGTGACGCCTGCAAGGCAGACCAGCGCTGTCCGCCCATGCCAGGCGCGGTAAGGACGAGCGAATCCGGCTTCGGGAGGCACCATCATCGAGCCGTTTTCGATGCTCATGAGAAGGGGCAGCCTCACGGTGAGGAGCCCTGCGGAGCCCTGAGCAGCCCTGAGATCAGCGCCCGGTGCGCGCGCCGCGCGGGAGATTGCCCCGCGCGGCACGGGCCGGGTCAGATACCGAACGCGGCGGCGTAGTGGACGGTCCCGCCGGGGAGCGGATGGCCGGCGTCGAGGCTGAGTGCCATCAGGGCGTCGTCGGGGACATCGATGGTCAGGCCGATGCCGTGACCGGAGGCACGGGTGAACCCGAACCGGGGGTAGTAGGCGGGATGGCCGAGGACGACCACGTGGCGCTCTCCCAGGGATCGTGCTGCGGCCAGGGCGGCACGGATCGCCGCCGTACCCGCACCCCTCTGCTGCTGCTCCGGTCGGACGGCGCACGGGGCCAGGCACAGGGCCGGCGTGCTGTCGATGTGGCAGCGGGTCAGCAGCGCGTGGCCCACCGGGCGGCCGGTCTCGTCCGCTGCGACGAGGGAGAGGCCCTCGATCCAGGCGGTTGGGTCGGCGCGCAGGCTGTCGACGAGGTCAGCCTCGGCAGTGGTGGGGAAAGCGGCGATGTTGATGTCGCGGATGATGGGGATGTCGGCGCTGGTTTCGGCGCGCGAGAACCACATAGTGCCCATGACGATGAAAGATCCGTTTCGGGAGACGTTCGTGTGGTGGCCCCGCGAGCTCACGCTCTCAGCGAGGACAGGACAGAGAGTCAGGCCACGGCCCGGGACGTGAGGAAGACCTGGACGCTACGCACGGTGGCCATGAGCGCGGTCATCAACCTCACCTCCCCTCTCCAGTCCCTGATCAAATACGAACACAACCACCCTACACGGCCCCGAGCGCCCGCCCGCTGTCCTGCCGACCTTGCCGCCGACGAAACTCGTGCGTGGAGCGGCCGTAGCCGAGCAAGCATGTCTGCGGTCCGAGATCTCCGTTGCTGAACGGATCACTCCGTTATCGGCAGGCACTCGGCGAGCAGGTCGACGATGTCACGCCAAGCTCGCTGCGCGTGCCGGGCGTGGTAGCCGACGCCGGGGCGCACGGTGTGGTCGACCGGTGGGTGATGGAAGGCGTGCAAGGCGCCGCCGTAGACCACGAGGCGCCAGTCGACGCCCGCAGCCTGCATCTCGGCGGTGAATGCGCTCCGTTGAGCGGGCGGCATGATGGGGTCTTCCGATCCGACCCCGGCCCACACTGGGCAGCGAATGCGCGCCGCCTCGCCTGGCCGGCCCGTGGTCAGTGCGTTGACTGTCCCGATCGCACGCAGGTCGACGCCGTCGCGCCCGAGTTCCAGCGCGATTGCGCCTCCGGTGCCGTAGCCGATGGCGGCGATCCGGTCGGGGTCGGTCCGCGGCTCGGCGCGGAGCACGTCGAGCGCCGCGTGGCCGATGCCTCGCATTCGGTCGGGGTCGGCGAGTAGCGGCATGCAACGGGCCAGCATCTCCTCGGGGTCATCCACATAGCGTCCGCCGTGGAGGTCGAAGGCCAGCGCCACGTATCCCAGTTCGCCGAGCGCATCGGCCCGGCGGCGCTCGACGTCGCTGAGCCCTATCCCCTCGGGCCCGACCAGAACCGCGGGCCGGCGGTCGACACCGGCCGGGAGCGCGAGGTGCCCGACCATTGTCAGACCGTCGGCCGCGTATTCGATCGTGCGCGTTGTCACCGTCGTCATGAGCTTGGACTCTAGTGATCGTCGAGCCCGGTGGAACCAGTGTTCTGCCGCTGGCAGAAGGCAAATCGCTGGCGGATTTCCGGGTGTGCTGCCGGGTGCTCCGAGGCGTTGGCCGAGTCCGTGCTACCTGCTACGGCCACAGGCGCCCGTCACCGCCCCCTCGGCCGGCACGTCCTCGCTCTGAGGCGTTGGTCAGGCGCCGGGCTGTACGGGGCCGATTCGGGTGCCGGAGCCCACGGACAGCTTGCCGTCGGCTTCCTGGTCACCGGGGATGATCCCGCCGCCGGGGGTCCTGAGAGTGAAGACGACCCGGTTGGCGGCCGTGCCCTTGGAGGCACTGGGCACCTGGATGTCGAAGTGGACGGGGTGGCCGGGGCCGAAGGTCACCTTGGTGCCCTGAGAGCCGTAGGGCCTCGCGGTGATGCCCTTCAGAGAGCTGTGGTTGTAGAACTTCACATCGCGGGGAGAGCCGGCCAGCTGGCAGGCGCTGGTCCTGGGGGCGGCGGTCAGCGTGACCCGGTAGTGGCGGTGCCCGGCGCTGCCGGCGTCCGGCGTGATCTTCGTCGTGAGGTTGGCGGGGCGACATGAGGACGGTGCGCCGGAGCCGGCCGGATGCGCGATGGTGGATGCCTGTGCGACACCCGCACCGGCGACTCCCGCCAGTACGACGCCGGCAACTGACATCATGAACGTGGTGGCCTTACCCATGGTCGACTCTCCGTGTCTGGCTGTGGTCGGTGGGGCCGCGCCCCGAATAACTGACGCCACAAAACCTGCCGGTTTCGTTCGTTATGGGCGTCACGGAGATGTAACGCCTTCGCCACAGGGACCGGAATGTCCCCTTCCCGTGGAGAGCCTCGGCGTGCGGGATTGCCGCTGAAAATGTGATGCACAACCAGCTGGGCTACGGCCAACACCCATGACGTACGTTCGCACCTATGACGCGCACCCTGAAGTCCTGGCTGGTGGCCGAGTGAGCGGCTGGTGGAACTACTTGGAGGAACGAACCTGCCGAGAGGTCGATGCCGACGTGCTGCGCGACCGCCGGCTGCCTGCGATCAGGACCGTTGTGGAGGCGCTGCGACCGCTGGGGGTGGGCCTGCACGACGCAGAACGCGTGGTCCACGCGCGATACGAGGCTCTGGGCGACCGGGTGCAGCGCACGCCGCCCGATCCGCTGGACCTCCCCTCGCTCGCAGCCCGCGCCACGGCTCTCCCGGGCCGTGTGGCAGCCGTGGAAGCGTTCTGGGACGGCGATACGGTCCACGACTGGTTCGTACTCCTGGTCGCGGTCCTGGATGCCCCCGAGGGGCAGGGCCACCTGGCGACCGTCCACCACCGACGTGACGGCCCTCCACCGGGCGTTGCCGCCGCCACGGCCGGCCGGGAGCTGGCCGAACACCTTCACGTGCCCTTCCACTTCGCGTCTCCGGACGTCCCTGACGACGACGCCCCGCGGTGGAGGGAGATCCAACGGTTGGCGGAAAAGCCGTGACTGGCGGGCAAGGACGGAGCGCGGCGTGATCCGGGGCGGCCTGACCGCCTGGGCCTCCGGTTCTCAGGAACTGCCGCTGCTACACGCCGGCCTCGCCACCGCCTGACTTCCTCGGACCGGCGGCCCTCGAGAGGCTCGGCGTATCAGCTGTCTGCCCGGTGTGGGTCGTCCTCGGCGTGGATACCGTGACGGTGTGCGTACACAATGGCCTGTGGGCGGTCGCGGCTGCCGGTCTTGGTGAAGATCTGGTTGATGTGCGTCTTCACGGTGGAGCGGCTCAGGTACAGCCTGGAGGCGATCTCGGCGTTGGAGAGTCCTTGGGCGATCAAGCCGAGTACTTGGCCCTCGCGTTCGGTGAGGCCGTCCGGGAGGCGGGCGTCCTTCTCGCGGTGGCCTGGGTCGTTGCGGCGGCTGGCGTGGATCAGGCGGTCGGCGGCGAGCGGGTCGAGCATGGCGTGGCCGGAGACGGCGGCCTCGATGGCGCGGCGGATGTCGGCGGCGGAGGCGTTTTTGGTGAGGTAGCCGGTGGCGCCGGCCTCCAGTGCCGCGAGGATGGAGTCGTCGTCGGTATAGGTGGTGAGGACGACGACGGCCGTGGCCGGGCGTTCGGTCCTGAGCCGGCGTGTGGCCTCGACGCCGTCGGCGCCGGGCATGTGCAGGTCCATCAGGACCACGTCCGCGTCGTGCGCCACGGCGAGGTCGACGGCCTGGGCGCCGTCTGCTGCCAACCCGGCTACGTGTACGGTTTCGACGGCGCCGAGGATGGTGGCCAGGCCTTCGCGTACGACGCGGTGGTCGTCAGCGATGATCACCGAGATCGGCGTGGGGTTCATCGGTCACCCCCGTCACTCTCGGCGTTGTGGTGGGCCAGGTTGCCGTGTCGGTAGGGAACGCGTGCGGCGACCAGCCAGCCGCCGTCAGGCGTGGGGCCGATCTGGAGGTCGCCGCCCGCCTGCTGGACGCGTTCCCTCATGCCCTGGATCCCGAACCGCCCTCCGCTCGTGCGCGGCGCCGCGGCAGTCTCCGGGTCCGAGGCATGCGGCACCGGGGCATCCGGACACGGGGCCGGTGCGGGACGGGTGTTGGCGACCTTCACGGTCACCTCTTCGGGGCCGAAGCCAATGTGCACGCTCACGTGTGCGCCGGGGGCGTGTTTGGCCGCGTTGGTCAGCGCTTCCTGGGCGAGTCGGTAGAGGGTGAGCGTCGTGTCGGCATCGAGTTCCTGACTGTCACCCTTCAACGCGAATTCAGCCTGGTGCAGTGCGCAGAGGCGGCCGAGCCGCTGGGCCAGTGGTTCGCCTTCACCGCGCAGCGCGCGCACCGCCTGGCGCGCCTCGTCCAGGCCGGTGCCGACCAGTTCGTGACCGACTTCGATCTGGGTGAGGAGCGTCTCGCGCGGCGCGTCGGTGCGGGCGAGGGTGTCGATCGCGGTGAGCTGGATGGACAGGGCGCCCAGGGTATGGGCAAGCACATCGTGCAGCTCGCGGCCGAGGCGGTTGCGTTCACTGGCGAGTGCTGTCTCGGCTCGGGCGAGCTCGGCACGCCGGCGTTCGGTGGCGACCAGGGTCCTGTGCCGGGCTCGTAAATCGATCTCGCGTCGGCTCGCACCGGCCGCCAGTCCGGCGAGGGCCACGGTGGCGGTGGCGAGTAGGTGCCCAGGGAAGGGCCCGCGAGGGATCGCTGCGAGGCAGTAGGCCAAGGGGCCGGCGGTGGAGAGCACGAGGGCGGCCACGGGATCAAATGCGACGGCGGCCGTGCTCGCCGCGACGCCGGTGAAGATCAGCCCGTTGGTATCCGTGACGGTGAGCACAGCCCCGGCCGCGCCCATCACGGCGACGACCCCGGCCACCCGGGTACCTCTGATGCCGGCGATCGTGCCCAGCCAGGCCAGCGCGGCGGTGGTCAGGGCCACAGGCGCCACGATTCCGGGGTCGGTGGGGAGCGCGGCAACGTTGATGAGGACGGTCACGCCCAGGCCCACCAGCATGGCCACTGCGCGCGCCCGGGGGGCTTGGATCATGCCGCTCAGGCCGACCCCTGGGTGGTCCGCAGTCGGGCTGAACCTTCTGACGATGCTCATCGGCTCTGATTATCCAGGACGCGTGCCAGAAGCTTCGGCACGAAGGACGGGGTTGGTGCGGGGCTGCGCAGGGTTCGGGTGACCGGGGCGAGCAGCGCGATGAGGATCACCGCGCGGCTTCCGCCGCCCGCGTGGTGTCCAGGACTGTCATGGTCCGGGCCAGGCGCGCGCGGCCTCGCACCCACAGCCCCAGGCTGCGGCACAGACTCATGCTCACGGAGAGGAAGATGAAGCCGTTCGACAGACCGGTGCCACTGAGGTGATGGGCGGTCAGGAACACGCCGAGCCCTACTGGAAAAACGTGCTGAGCGCCGTAGGCGAAGCCGAGCCGTGCGGCGGTCACGGCGATCCACACCGCGGCGTAACCGACCCCCGAGTGGCTGATCGCGACGGGCTTGCCCGGGGCGGGCGAGGTGCGCGGCCAACGGCGCCGCCACTCTGGGGCGTAGTCGACGGACACCAGCAGCGGGCAGACCGAGAAGAGGCCGAGCGCCGCTCCGGCCACCGCGCCGGCACCTTGCAGCAGCAGGTCGTTGCCGCCGGTGGGCAGCGAGGTGAAGAAGAAGGGCACGATCAGGGCGACGCCGATGATCGGCCGTCCCACCCGGAACCAGCCGATCTTGCGGCGGCCGAGATCGGACTCGAGCACCACGGCCAGGATCGCCAACTGCATGATCACGATGTTCGCTGTCATGCATCCACCTTCGCCGCGACGCGGTGCCCCGACCTCGGCCCCTGGGTTGGTCATCGGGTGGAGATCTGAGGGCCGGGGGTGGAGGCCGTGGTCCACCTCTCCGCCGACGACCGCGCGCAAGGATGCCGCCTCCATACTGGGCCGATGAGCGACACCATGGCCGAGCACGAAGCGAATACTCAGCAGTTGATGCAAAGGGTCTATCTCGGCCTGCGTGAGAACCGCCTCGATCCACACCACGTCGTCGCTCTCGCCTGCGAACTGCTCGACCGGTTCCACTGCACCGACGCCATCCTGGAGGTCGTCGAGCGGGATCCGGCCGAGGTGTCCCGCACGGAGATGACGGCGCTGGCCTGGCGCATCCTGGACGACGTGGGCTTCGAGCCGGGCTTCGACCTCGCCCCCGAGCGGTTGGAGACGCTGCGCGACGCGCTGCGGATCGTCGCCCGCGACCTGCCCACACGTGGCATCGAAGGCGAACCGGAGATCGAGGTCCTGGATGATCTGTTTCCGGCGGGAGCCGGTGTCCGACTCGCCGACGGCACAAGGCTCAACTGGGGCGGCCACATCCTGCCGAACATGTGCGACGACCTGACCACGGCACTGACCAGCCTGACGATAATGGTTCAGGAGAGCCTGCTCGAACTGACCTGGCAGGTCTGGCCGGTGTGCCCCCGGCATGGCCTTGGCGTCCATGGCGCGGAGCGGGACGGCGAGGTTGTGTGGTGGTGCGCCGGCAACGGTGGACACGTGCTGGCGCCGGTGGGGGACCTCGCCGGCGGGGGCAGCTCTGTCGGTGTGTGAACGTCCACCACCTTGACGGTCGCCACTACAGCGGGATCACATGTCCCGTCAGCGGTACGGCGCCACAGCCCTGCAACCGCTTGGTGTCTCCATGGCCGACCCCGTAGTCGATCCAGTCGTAGCGCTCCCTCGTAGCACGCCGCATCGGTTCGTGATAGGTCACGGCCAGCGGCGCGTACGGGATGGTGCGGCCGGCCTCGGTGGTGCCGGTGTACACGTTCTGCAACGTCCTCATGTCGGACACGAACAGCGCGTGGGCGATCAGCCGGCCGTCATGGTGGGCGGTGTAGAGCAACAGGTCCTTGCCGAAGGAGTCGATGAGGGTGCGCAGTCGGCGCCGCTCGGCCGCTTCGTCGGCAGGCTGCCCGTACCAGCGCAGGAGGGCACACCTGCCCTCGACCACCTCGTCGAACAGTTCGTCGGGGTCTCCCGTCCCGATGACGCAACCGTGTTCCGCGAGGCGGCGCAGCTGACGCTGCACCTCGAAGCGCCGCCGCCTCGACCGGACGGCTGCGAGGCCCTCCTCGTCGTCCCATGTCACGGGCATCATCGAACGCGTCGTCAGATCGAAGCTGTCACCGCCCAGGGCGCCGACCGCCGGGGCCAGGACCCGGGAGGCGGCCGGTGTGGTGTACAGCACCGACACGGTGGCCAGGCCCGCCCCGCGCGCCCAGGCGCAGACCTCGGCGAGGCACTGCTGCATGCTCTCGGGGTGGTGCGCGGCCGGCCCCACCGGATCCCCGAGGTAGCCGGGTGCCACCAGCAGCAGTCCCGGCAGTATCTCCTCCTGTCCGTCGCCGAGCTGCGGCAGGACGCGCGGGGCCGAGCACTCCGCCTCGGGGAAGACGGGATCCTTGCGGCGCAGGATCGCCCAGGGGTTGTACGCCTCGTACGCGTCGCCGTCGCGGACCACGGCACCGGTGAAGGCGAGGGCGCCGTTCGGGCCGTCGTACCGCACCGTCACCGGCTCGCCCGGCAGCCGGCTGATCATCGACCGCAGCCAGCGGCTGCCCTGGACCGCAGCGCCCGGGCCCAGCCGGTCCCATCCGGCGCCGTCGAACGGCCCGGACAGCGGGGTCACTTCCGTCCTGTGCATGATCTTCCTGTTCTCGTTGGGTTCGGCAGCTGAGGACGGAGGGCTCAGACCCTGGGGGGGGCCGCCGAGCCGGTCGCCCGCCCGCCGCCCCCCCCCCCCCCGCCGAGCCGGCTCCCCCCCCCCCGCCTGGGGGGGAGCGAAGTGGCGAGAA
>NZ_JBHXVE010000032.1:44953-51072 GCF_042672505.1 Streptomyces sp. NPDC127190 | reverse complement strand
GCCACCTGCGCTCCGTCTCGCGCTGTCTCGGTCCTCTGGGGTCTGGCCCCTGGCGGAGGGGGCGCTCCGCCCGGCCGTTGGGCTCCGTTGTCGCGGGCGCCAGGGCCCGGCCGCGCATCCGTGTCCGGCTTCGCGCCGCGTGCGGTGAGGCTGCGTACATCCCCGGACAGCAGGGCGGCAAGACTCGCGACAGCGGCGGCGAGACCCGCTGCGGTGGCCGCGCCACGGGCGTCGAGCGCGGCCACCAGCGGGCCCATCAGCAGGGCGCCGAGCGGCATCAGGCCGTTGAAGCCGAGAAACGCCAGGCTGCCCACGCGGCTGAGCAGGGACTCCGGCACCTGTTCCTGCAACAGGCTGGGGAAGAGCGAGTTGAAGAAGTGCAGGCCGATGCCGTAGACGAAGGCCATCGCCAGCGCGCCCCCGGCGCCGAGGACGCCGGTCGCCGCGAGGGACAGCGCCATGAGGGCCAGCATGAGGAACAGGGCCGGACCCGTCCTGCGCACCGTTAGCCTGACCAGTACCACCGCCCCGGCCAGCGCGCCGATGCCCTGGAGCGCGTAGAACATGCCCAGCGAGCGGCCCTCGGACGTCCCACCCGGTGCCATGATCAGCGGCACCGACACATCGAGGACGCCCGCGTACACGGCGTTGGTGCAGGCACCGACCACCAGGGAGACCAGCAGCCAGCGCAGCCCGGCCACATACCGGCCCGCCTGGGCGACGTCCGCGCCGACCTGCCGGAGCCGGTGGACGCCGGTCACCGGTTCCCCGGCCGCGCCGTCCTCGGCCACGAGGTCCGGCCGCGCGGTGCCGGAGCCGCGTTCCCCGCCGGTCTGCCGGGACGTGCGGACGAGCAGGAGCAGGACCGCCGAGAGCAGGAAGGTGGCGGCGTCGAACGCGAACGTCGCGGAGGCACCCGCCATGCTCACCATGAACCCGCCGACGAGCGGGCCGCCGATGAGTCCGATCTGCTGGCCGACGGAGAGTGCCGAGTTCGCGGCGACAAGCTTCTCCTTGGGCGTGATCTCCAGCATGTACGCGAAGGACACGGGCTGGAAGAAGCCGTCCGCCACGCCGATCAGCACCGCGAGGACGACGAGCAGCGTCACGCCGGACGTCCAGTAGGTCACCCCCGCGATGAGCAGGAGAATCACGAACCGGGCGAGGTCGGCCCCGACCATGACCGCCCGCCGGGACCCCGTACGGTCTCCGACGGCGCCGCCCACCAGGTAGAACACCAGTGAGGGCACCAGCAGCACGGCCGTCGCGGTGGCCAGCGTGGACGCCGAGCCGCTGACGCTGATGATGTACGTGGCGAAGGCGGTGCGGAAGGCGTAGTCCCCGATCAGGGACAGGGCGCGGGCCGTCCAGTAGTACCGGAAGCCCCGCTCCCGCAAGATGCCCAGCCCCTTGCGGGCGTTGCCGGCGTCGGCGTCCATCACTCTCCTGTCGTCGTACGGTGCGTCCCCGTGGCCGGACGGGCGAGCCCCCCGGCGAGGGCCTGCGCCGCGCGGTGCGCCGACCCGAGGTCGCCGTCGTCCAGCGGGAGGACGAAGCCGCTCACCTCGTCCAGGCGGCAGCCCCGCTCCAGTTTGGTGCTCTCCGCGCCGTAGCTGAAGGACAGCTCCTTGCGGCCGGTGCGATAGGCGTCCTCGACCGGCCGGTAGTAACACACCTCGAAGTGGGTGTCCTTGGAACGGCTGTCGGTGTAGTCGGTGCCGTTCGACCACGCGTGCCGTACGTCTCCGGCATCGAGGAACAGACAGAACCCGATGATCCGGTCGTCGGCCAGCGCAGCCACGACCTCCGCCCTTTCACCGAAGTGATTTCGCAGCACGGTCAGTTGGTCCCGCTCGCCTGAGGGGTCGGGGCGGCGGCCGTACTTGGCGCGGTGCTGCGGACTGGATCCGCGGACCGGTCGCCGATCTCTTCTCGTCCTACGTCGCCACCGCCGCCCTGTCCGCCGCCCACCAGCTCGGCATCCTCGACCGACTCGCCGAGCACGGCCAGGCGCCGTTCGGCAACGGCGGCGACGAGAGCCTCTCCGACACCGTGGTCCGCGCCGTGCACCGCACCCTGCACTGGGCGCGGGTCGTCGAGGTCAAGGACGACGAGGTGGTGATCCCCGGCGCGCTCTTCGCCGAGGCGTACGCGGCCCGCGGCTACTTCTACTGGCTGGTCAAGGGCTGCGGCGAACTCTTCAGCATCGCCCCGGACGTGGCCCGCACGGAGCGCAGGACCGGCGACTTCTACCAACGCGACATGCGGGCCGTGGCCATCGGCTCCCGGCTGATCGGGGACGAGGAGGTCGAGCCGCTGTTCGACCGCATCCTGGCCGACTCGCCCGTCGGGAAAGTCGCCGACCTCGGCTGCGGATCCGGGCAACGGCTCATCCGGATCCTCGGCAACCACCCCGGCGCACGGGGAGTCGGCGTCGACATATCCCCCGCGGCGGTGCAACTGGCCGGCGAGTCCGTCGAGGCCGCCGGCCTCACCGACCGGATCACCCTGCTCCAGGGCGACGTCCTCCATCTCGAACCGCGCCCCGAGTTCGCCGACGTGGACACCGTCACCTGCGTCTTCATGGGACACGACTTCTGGCCGTACGACAGCTGCGTGCGCACCCTGCGCAGGCTACGCACCGCGTTTCCGGCGGCCCGCCGCCTGTTCATCTGCGACGTCGTACGGACCAGCGAACTGCCCGGTCCCGACACGACCCTCTTCACCCTCGGCTTCGAGGCCGTACACGCGCTGATGGGCGACTACCTCCCCACCCTCGACCAGTGGCGGGAGGCCTTCCAGGAGTCCGGCTGGGAGTGCCGGACCGTCCGGCCGACCACCGTTCCGCCCAACGGCTACCTGTTCGAACTGACTCCCGTGACGGACTGAACCGCGGCGGCGGTGAGCTCGAGGTGATGGCGGAACACATGGGTCTCCCGCCGCACGAAACCGGCCTTCTCGTACAGACGGTGGGCGGCCGCACGGCTCGGCCGGGACGTCAGGTCGACCTGCCGGGCCCCCTGTGACCACGCCAGGTCCAGTCCCCGCCGTACGAGGGCGAGACCGATGCCTGCGCCGCGCGCCGACTCGTCGACGACCACGTCCTCGAAGCGGGCGGTGATCCCGGTCGGCAGGGCGAGAACGACCAGGGTGAGCAGCCCGACCACACCTTCTCCGGTACGCGCCGCGAGCACGAGGTTCGCCGGATGCGTCACGACACCCCGGACATACTCCGCAGTCAACTCGGGCAGTGCCTTCCCCAGTTGGGGCAGCAGCCGCCGGAACGCCCCGACCACGGCGTCGTCGGCGTCCGCAAGGACCTCGATGACAGGCTCCGGCATACCTCTCCTCGCATCGCGTCGGCGTTGACCTGATCCGGGCCAGGCTAAGCCACCGAGTCGGTGCGCGGCAGGGACACTTGGGGCCAGAGTGAAGTGGGCCCCTCGGCCGCCCGTGGCCTGTGCGAGGACCAGGTCAGGGCGGCGGATGGCGTGTTGGCATGATGACGGGTAAGCGACGGACCCTGTATCGGCAGGGCACCGGGTTCTGGCGGATGACGGCGAATCGGGTCTGGCCTGCCAGGCCCCTCGACGGGCGCGAGACCGTCCCGGCAGGTCACCGCTGACGGCCACAACCCGCGCCACCAGGCTCGGCCAGCCCTTCACCTGCTGATCTAGGGCGTGAGATGCGTGTGTCAGGCGTTCGCCGCGTACCGCCAGAACTCCCTGATCACCGGTGCCGGCACGGGACCCATCGCTGCCACCTGAGTCAGCAGAATGGTGACCGCACCCGTGGCCGGGACGACGTGCGCCGCTGTGCCCGTGCCGCCGACCCAGCCGTAACGGCCGGGTGCGTTCCACGGGTTGGTCCGGACGATGTCAACCGAGCCGCCGAAGCCCCAGCCCTGACCCTCCAGGAACAGCCGGCCGATGTCGCGCTGCGCCGGATTCGTGTGGTCGGTCGTCATCATGCGCACGGAGTCGGCCGACAGCACCCGGCGGCCGTCGGCCGCCACCCCGCCGGCCAGCAACATCCGGCAGAAGGCCAGCCAGTCGTCGGCGGTCGAGGCCAGCCCGCCATTGCCGAGCGGTAGCGCGGGCAGGCTGCTCCACTCGCCGTCCGGGCCGTCGGCGAGCTCCAGGCTGCCGTCGTCCCCTGGCTTGTAGAAGCTGGTGAACCGGCCCCGCTTGGCGGCCGGCACCTCGAAACCGGTGTCCACCATGCCCAGCGGCTCGAAGATCCGCTCCGTCAGGAACTCCGGCAGCGGCTGACCGGTGACCCGCGAAATCAGTACCCCTTGCAGGACGGAGCAGGTGTCGTACAACCAGGCGGCGCCCGGTTGGTACAGCAGCGGGATGCGGCCGAGCGCCGCCATCCACTCGTCGGCCGGCGGGAAGTTGCTCGGCACCCGGCCGTCCTTTTGCACCGTGAACAACTCCTGCACCGCCGGCAGTGTGAAGTCGGAGGGGAATCCGTACCCGGCCTGGGAGGCCAGCACGTCGAATACGGTGATGGGCCGGTCGGCCGGCACCACGTCGTCCACCGGGCTCGCCGGCGTGCGTACGACCACCGGCTTCGCCAGCTCCGGCAGCCACGTCCCGATCGGGTCGTCCAGTGCGATCCTGCCCTCCTCCACGAGGATCAGCAGTGCGGCGGCGGTGACGGACTTGGTGATCGAGGCGACCCGGAAGATGGAGTCCCTCGCCATCGGGGCGCCGTCGCCGGCGTCCTGCCCGCCGACGGCCGCCACCTCGACCTGGTCACCCCGGGCCACGAGGCCAACCGCTCCCGGCAGCGCACCGGCACGGACGTGGGCTTCGAGCAAGTCGTGCAGGGTCGTCATGAGGCCGCCTTCCAGAAGATTGCTGTCGAACGACAGACTCCCGCACGGGCCGGGAATCATCGGCGCCGACAGGTCTGGTGGCCGAAGCCTCGTCGTCGCGTTACGAGCTCTAGGTCTTCAGCGTGGCGTGGGGCGCGGAGCACGCTGGCTCCGTCGTCGAGCGGTTACGACGATCACCGACTGCCTCCTCGCCACACCCAACTCCCGCGCCGCGGTCGTGCCCGGCTTCGCCGTCGCGCGCGTCCGAAGCGCGCCAAAAGCTTGAGTCGGTGGTTGTCAACTTTCCGGCGTAGTGGTACATCAGAAGAGCAGCGAAATGCGATGCGGGAACGACGTGAAGGAGGGACGACAGATGCTGATGCGTACGGATCCCTTCCGCGAGCTTGACCGGCTCGTCGAGCGGGCCTGGGGCACGGCCGCACATCCGGCGGGCATGCCGTTGGACGCCTGGCGTGAGGGTGAGACGTTCTTCGTGGAGCTGGACCTGCCCGGTGTGGATCCGGAGTCTATCGATCTCGATGTCGAGCGGAACGTCCTGACGGTGAAGGCCGACCGCAAGCCGGCGTACGGCGAGAACACCGAGACGGTGGTCACCGAGCGGCCCGCGGGGACGTTCAGCCGGCAGCTGTTCCTCGGCGAGACTCTCGACACCGAGAAGATCGAAGCCTCCTACGAGGCCGGTGTGCTGAAGCTGCGCATCCCGGTCGCGGAGAAGGCCAAGCCCCGCAAGATCGCCATCAGCGGCGGCAGCGACCGCAAGGAACTGGGCGGCTGACCCCACAGCGACACCATTGCTCCAGGGCCTCGGGCATCAGCCCGGGGCCCTGAAAACCGCCCCTGGCCTTCTTGGCGCGCTCGGCTCCAGCCTGGCCACCGAGGACGCCGTCCGGCAGGCCCGCCGCAGCGGACGCACATCGCATCACGAGCCGGCAGGGCGTTCGGGCTCCCCACTGTCGGCATCGAACACCTTGGTGAAGGTGGCCCCGCACTGGCAGCGGGAGTGCTCGATCAGTTCTCCGTCGGCCGACACACTCAACCCCTGACTGAGCCGCACGTGCACATGTTCACCCATGAGGAGCTGCTTTCTCTCACGTCGCTGATCGGGTCATGGTGGGGGCCGGTCATGGGAGCCGACAATGTCGCAGCTCACACCAGGGTCGATCGTGATGTCCGCCATTGTCCGAAAAGGCCCGCGGCGCCATGGCGCCGCGGGGCGGACCACCCCCCCCGCCCCCCGCTGGGCCCCCCGGGCGGCCACCCCCGCCCCGACTGCCCG
>NZ_JBHXVE010000032.1:0-44943 GCF_042672505.1 Streptomyces sp. NPDC127190 | reverse complement strand
TTGGGGGTGGGGGGGGGGGGTCGTCCGCCTCCCCCCCTTCCCCTCCCCCCACCCTGTGTCTGTTTGGTCGGCCCCATCTCTCCCCTCCCCCCCGGCGGCCCCCCCCCCCCCCCCGGGCCGTACAACGCCGCGCTCCGCCTTCTGGCACACAGTGCGGGCACGCCCGGCAAGGAGGGCGCGCGGCCACGGGGATCAACCGGGCGGCTCAGTCGCCTGGGATGCCTGTGCACCGGACGGCGGCTGCGGGTGACCGTCTGCGTGCAGCATCGGAGCGGCATGCCGCTCGCCACGGTGGCCGCCCTCGGCCGGGACACGGCTGCGGGGCGCCTCGGTGTCACCGGGCAGCGGCACGGGTCGGCGCGCTACCAGGCGGCCCACCCAGCGGCGGCCGCAGTGCTCGCACGGTGGTGCGCCCTGCGGGGTGTAGGGGGAGGGTACGGCGGTGTTGTCGCGGTAGAAGACCTCCCATTCGGCGTCGAGAGCGTCTCGGTAGCGCTGTACGTCGTAGTCGACGCTCCAGCTGTGCCAGCACGAGCCGCAGGTGAACTCCACGCGTTCGACAGCGAGTTCGGTGATCACTGCACTGCACCTCCCATCCGGTCTACGGGCGCGGTCCGGGGCGGTTGAGAGGGCTGCGTCCAGAGAGGGGTAAACGGGCACGGCGGAAGCGACGCCGCTGTCGCGCAGCATCCGCTCCATATCACCCGTACCCCCTCTCTCCGTACCCGCGCGGACCGCCCACGCCCGCGGCCGGCTGTCTCGTCCGACCCCGGCGTCCACCGGTACGGCCCCCGGTCAGTCCCGGGTGCTCGGAGCACTCCGGGCACCTCCCGATATACCTCGCCCCGACTTGACAGGACAAGGCTCAGGTTTTATCTCAGAAGACAGGCAAGTCAGGGGAGAAACCACAGCTCACCCTGGGCGAGGAGGTGGCCGGACGTGTCGGTGCGGGAACCGGAATCCGATCTCTACGCAGTGCTGGGGGTGCGCTCTTCGGCGACCGCCGAGAAGATCACCTCCGCTTTCCGCGCCCGCGTGCGGGAACTGCGTCCCGACACCCACGTGGACGCGGCCACCGCAGCCCGGTTCGGCAAGGTGCGGGCGGCGTACGAGACACTGCGCGATCCGGTCCTGCGGGCGGCCTACGACCAGCGCGACGAGCACCAGCCGGCGCCGGTGTCCTGCCGGGACGAGGCCCCCTCGGAGCCCGCGCGCCCCGCGTGGAGGCACGCCGCGGTGTTCGGGGACGTCCGCCCCGAGCCGCCGCTGCGTGCGGGTCCGGTCCGGTGGATTCCGGGCCGGTGAGACGAAGAACGAGGTGAGGGCGAGGAGGGAGACCAAAGATGGCACGCGCGGTTGGTATCGACCTGGGTACGACGAACTCGGTGGTCTCGGTCCTGGAGGGCGGCGAGCCCACCGTCATCACCAATACCGAGGGTGCGCGGACGACCCCGTCGGTGGTGGCGTTCTCCAAGAATGGGGAGGTGCTGGTCGGCGAGGTGGCCAAGCGGCAGGCCGTGACGAACGTGGAGCGCACCGCGCGGTCCGTGAAGCGGCACATCGGCGACCACGCCTGGCGGTTCCCGGACTCCGGGGACGTCGACGGCAAGCGGTACACCGCGCAGGAGATCTCCGCGCGGGTGTTGCAGAAGCTGAAGCGGGACGCGGAGTCCTACCTGGGCGAGGACGTCACCGACGCGGTGATCACTGTGCCCGCGTATTTCGACGACGCCCAGCGGCAGGCCACCAAGGAGGCTGGTGAGATCGCGGGCCTGAACGTGCTGCGGATCATCAACGAGCCGACGGCGGCCGCACTGGCCTACGGCCTGGACAAGGAGAACGACCAGACGGTCCTCGTCTTCGACCTGGGCGGCGGCACGTTCGACGTGTCGCTGCTGGAGATGGGTGAGGGCGTCATCGAGGTGAAGGCCACCAACGGCGACACACATCTGGGCGGCGACGACTGGGACCAGCGGATCGTCGACCACCTGGTGAAGCAGTTCAAGAACCACTACGGCGTAGACCTGGCCAAGGACAAGATGGCCGTGCAGCGCCTGAGGGAGGCGGCGGAGAAGGCGAAGGTCGAGCTGTCGTCGTCCACCGAGACGACCATCAACCTGCCCTACATCACCGCCTCGGCCGAAGGGCCGCTGCACCTGGACGAGAAGCTGACCCGGGCCCAGTTCCAGCAGCTGACCTCCGATCTGCTGGAGCGGTGCAAAGCGCCGTTCCACAACGCGGTCAAGGATGCCGGGATCAAGGTGTCCGACATCGACCACGTGGTCCTGGTGGGGGGTTCGACCCGGATGCCGGCCGTGACCGAGCTGGTGAAGGAGCTGACCGGCAAGGACCCCCACAAGGGCGTGAATCCTGACGAGGTCGTCGCCGTGGGTGCCGCTCTCCAGGCCGGTGTGCTCAAGGGTGAGGTCAAGGACGTCCTGCTGCTGGACGTCACCCCGCTGTCCCTGGGTATCGAGACCAAGGGCGGCATCATGACCAAGCTGATCGAGCGCAACACCACGATCCCGACCCGGCGTTCGGAGATCTTCACCACCGCCGAGGACAACCAGCCCTCGGTGACCGTGCAGGTCTACCAGGGCGAGCGGGAGATCGCCGCCTACAACAAGAAGCTCGGCATGTTCGAGCTGACCGGCATCGCGCCGGCGCCTCGCGGGGTACCGCAGATCGAGGTCGCGTTCGACATCGACGCCAACGGCATCATGCACGTCTCCGCCAAAGACCTCGGCACCGGCAAGGAGCAGAAGATGACCGTCACGGGTGGTTCCGCGCTGCCCAGGGACGACATCGACCGCATGGTTCGCGAGGCCGAGCAGCACGCCGAGGAAGACCGCAAGCGGCGCGAGGCGGCGGAGACCCGCAACCAGGGCGAGCAACTGGTCTACTCCACCGAGAAGCTGCTGAAGGACAACGACGGCAAGATTCCGGCCGATGCCAGGAGCGAGACGGAGACGGCGCTGAAGGAGCTGAAGGAGACCCTGAAGGGCGAGGACACTGCCGCGATCCGGCAGGCCATCGACCGCACCGCGCAGGCCGCGCAGAAGATCGGCACCGCCCTGTATCAGCAGTCCCAGGCGGAGCAACCGGCGGGCACGCCCGGAGCGTCACCGGGGGGTGCGGCCGGCGGGCACGAGGACGAAGTGGTGGACGCCGAAATCGTCGACGACGACAAGCCGGAGGCTGGCTGAATATGACCAGCAGCGGGCCGCCAAGCGCCGAACTCGAGCAGCTGCGGCGCCTGGTTCAGGAGCGGACCGCCGACCTACAGCGGGTCAAGGCCGAGTACGACAACTACCGCAAGCGGGTGCGGCGGGACCGCCTGGCCGTGCGCGAGATCGCGGTGGCCAATGTGCTCAAGGCGTTGCTGCCCGTGCTGGACGCCGTCGACCGGGCGTTGGCCAACGAGCCGCTGACGCCCGGTCTGAGGGACATCGCCGACAGCCTGCGGGAGCAGCTCGGCTCGCTGGGCGTCACGGCGTTCGGTGAGGTGGGCGACCAGTTCGACCCGGCCTGCCACGACGCCCTGACGCACCATGCCGCCCCCGATGCGGAGCGCCTGGTGTGCTCGGCAATCCTGCGCCCCGGCTACCGCCTGGGCGAGAGCCTGCTGCGCCCGGCCACGGTGGAGGTAACCGGGCCGGCTCCCCCGGCGAGGAGCGGATCGGCGCCGGAGCGCGGCATGCGGGGGGTATCGGCCCCGGCCAAGAAGCCACCGTTGCCTGCCGCACGGAGCTGAGAGGCTTCCCTGCCTGGGCACCTGATTCCCCCCGCCCGCACGCACCGCAGCCAAGAAGCCGAAGAAGGGTGGTAGCCGACGTGGCCTTGCGACGCGAGGCGTTCCTCGGCCTGGTGAAGGAACGCGGTGAGTACGAAACCGAGCAGGAGGCACAGCGCGCGGCGCGCGTGGTCCTCGCCCTCCTGGGCGCGCATCTGGTCGGCGAAGTGCGCGCCCAGCTGGCGGCGCGCCTGCCCGACGACTTCGCCCTGATCCTGCTCAACCCCTTGCAGAGCGCGGAGCCGCTGTCGCCGGAGAGGTTCGTACGGGCGACGGCAGCCTGGATCGAGGGTGCCACCGAGCAGACCGCGGCCTGGGATGTCAGCGCCGTCCTCAGCACCGTCGCGGACGCCGCAGGCGATGACCTCCTGGGCCAGGTACTGTTCCAGCTCCCCGCAGGCTACGACCTGCTCTTCGGCCGCCCCCAGCCCACCTGACCAAGCCACCGCGCCCGGTGCTCGCGCACCGGGTGCCAGCGACAGAAGGGCACCCGGTTGCCGGCCCACGCCTTCGCCGACGGCGCGGACACACGCTGGTGATCGCAGGGAACCACCTGGGCGGTTGCGATGATCAAGCCGTACGGCCAACCACATTCGATCACCGTGTCTCACAATCAAACGCTAGGACAGGGAAATACTTCCAGAAGCGCACAGTCAAGGGTCTCGGAAGCCCTTCTTCTGTGTCGGGCGAACAACGAGACGCGAACGCCTCAGTGAGCGAGACACCCCATGTATAGGTCCCCATAGTCTGCGCGGCACCCCTTGACCGTCCCGTTTGATCGGGGCATGCTCATCCTGCTTCTCAGCTGTCCCAGCGCCTGGCAGGCCGAACCGCCCACTGAGGGTTGCCCGAGCGGCCCTCGCAGCATTCATCCCATGTATCGGACTTCGTCATCCATGCCATCTCGGCTGGTGCCAGTCAAGAAGCAATGCAACGCGACAGACAAAATCAAACACAAGACAACAGGACAGTAGATCCGCGCGCAGTGTCCACGAGGGCCTCGCCGACGGAACCGGCTGTCCCGCGCAGAACAGGAGTTTCAACGACAGAGTCAGCCCCCCGGTCCGGAGCCCGGGGAGGAGTCCGGATCGAAGCGGCACGGCGCTGGGGGAGATGCGAGCGGTGCGGCGCGTACCCACGCGCTACGCCGACCGGTGGCAAGGCATGACCGGCATCCCGCGGGTCGTGGCCCGCGCGCGAGCATTCACTGTCCGCTTCGGTACGGCACGCTCCCAGCGCCTCCGACGGCAATGACGCAGCTGCGGAAGCGTGGCTCCGGCGGGCAGTCGACTCCGAGGGTCTTGCCAGACCCACTTCTGCGCGTTCGGCGCGGCCGGACCCGCCCAGGCGCCGGAACTCCGGCAGCAGTATCTCCTGGCGCTCAGGTTTGGCCGCGGTGACGTGGGCGGGTCCGGGTCCCGCTGCCCGGCCGCTGCGACGACACGGTGGGTGAGCCGCGCCTTCAGTGGAGCCCGCACCGAGCAATGCGAACCCTGTTTCCGAAGGAGAGTGCATGAAAACCTGTGGAAGCCAGCTCCGGCGCTTAACCCCGGTCGGCCTGGTCGTCGCGATGCTGCTGAGCCTGCTCGGACTGCAGGCGGCCACCGGGACCGCAGCGCACGCCGCCACCAACCAGTTCCACGGCGTGAACTGGGCCGACCCCAACGACAACTTCGTCACCGGGGACATCACGCCGGTCGGCCTGTCGAACACGGACAGCTACTCGACGACGTACGCGAAGGCCACCTCCATCCTCAAGGGCTTCCAGGCACTGGGAGCCAACACCGTGCGCATGGCGTTCAACCAGGCGACCGTCAACGGCAAGTGGTGGAACAGCTATACCGCCGCGTTCGACGCGGCCACCGCGCTGGGCATGAACGTCGTGCTCACCCCCTGGCTGCAGAACGGTGTGATCGGCGACACCAACTCGTTCTACGCCATGTGGAACACAGTGATCAGCAAGTACGTGGGCAACAGCCGGGTGTACTTCGGCATCATGAACGAGCCATGGGGCTACAGCACCACCGACGAGGACAACATCGCGGCGGCCTGGGTGGCGCACTTCTCCCAGGTACCCCGCGGGCGGATCCTGGTGCCCGGCGCCTGGGAGGGGAACCTGTGCGCCGTCGGCGCCGACTCCCGCCTCGACGGCACCCTGCTGTCGCTCCACGACTACACCCTCGGCGGAGAGACCCACCCCACCGAGGCCGAATGGGTCACCAGCTTCGAGAAGAACGTCTGCGGGTACGACAGCCGCGCCGTACTCACCGAGTTCGGCGTCCCGATGAACACCGGTGTGAACTACAACGGTCCACGCGACGGCGTCAACGACGTGTCCTACCTCTACGCGCTCACCGACACCGTGCGCAAGCAGGGCATGGGCTCGATCCTGTGGGCCGGCGTGAAGTTCGCCGACCAGACCCAGGGCCCAGGCCCGTGCGAAAACGCCTCCTGCGCGATCACCTCCCTCCAGGGCAGCGCGCCGAACTACACGCTCAGCATCAACAACCAATCCGGCCTCGACCGGCTTCAGTACGGCTGGGGCGCAGGCGGTGCAGGCGGCGCCACCACCGGCCCCCTCCACGCGGTCGGCGCGGACAAGTGCCTGGACGTGCCCGGCGCAACGCAGACCAACGGGACAGTGGCGCAGACATGGGACTGCAACGGCGGCAGCAACCAAACCTGGACGCACACCGCGAGCAACCAGCTCACGGTCTACGGTGGCGCGAAGTGCCTGGACGCCGCCAACAACCAGACGACCCCCGGCACCCCGGTGGAGATCTGGGACTGCAACGGCGGCGCCAACCAGCAGTGGATCCTCAACGCCGACGGCACGATCACCGGTAAGCAGTCAGGGCTCTGCCTCGATGTGACCGGGGCGTCCACCGCCGACGGCGCCAAGCTCGAACTGTGGACCTGCACCGGCCAAAGCAACCAGCAGTGGAAACTCGGCTGACGCGACCGCACCTCAGCAGCCGTCCGGGACTGCGCCCCGGACATCCCGCGATGCGCGGGACGGGTCCGCACTACCGTCCCGCGCACCGTGGCAGCGCGTGAGGGCGAGCGAGTAGCAGACCGGCGCCGCCGGTGCGGTGATCAGGGAGGATCGCGTCCACCACTGCCGGCCGATGCTACGGCGTCCGCACGACCCCCTCCGGGCTCATCTGTCGCACACCCCCGGTACGCGGCGTCGGGAACGTACGTCTGCCACTGGGCTGGGCCCCGGCCGGACCTGCCTGTGCGGGCGCACACCCGTGACAAGGCGTGGCCGGGGTCGAGGTCGTACCGCTGGAGAGGGACTGGGCGCTGCCCGCGGACAGCGGGGCCGGGAGCCGGTCTGGGGCCGGAAGGGGCAGGTCGGCCGGTTCGCCATGGTGAGGGCTGAGGGCGCTGAAATCGATGCTGCCGTCGGGTCCAGAACGCCGCCGGCCCACCACGCTGTCCCAGACCGTTGTCCGCACCTGGCCGGCCTGCTGGACCCCGCCCTCGAAGAAGCTCACCTCCACCGGAAACCTCAGGGACAGCCCGTCGTCTGGTGGGATCCGCTGGCCTGGCAGGACACTGTTGCCGGAATCGTGCAGCGGATGCCGCGACTGCGCAGGTGGCCGCGCTTGACTCGGGAGCCGTAGGCCTTGTCGGCCCGGACCCGGTCCGGTCGGCAGCGCGGCCTGCCGGCGCCCATGCGCGGTACCCGGATGCGCTCCAGCACCGGCTGGAACTGAACACGATCTGAAATGCGGCGGCCGGCTACCGGCCCACCGTAACGGCTTGGCCATCGCCCCCAGACACAGGGCGAGGACCGCTCGGTGTCATGCCAAGTTTCGGCGCGGACGTCCTGGGGAGTCGGTGCGCGTGGTGTCGTATGGACCCGAGCAGCGCGTGTACCTGCCGGAACTGCACGCCCGCTGGCTCACCCAGACGTTCGTGCACTGGGCCTACTCGGCCGACCAGGTCCAGCGCCTGCTGCCGGAGGGGCTGACGGTGGACACCTGTGATCAGCGGGCGTGGGTCAGCCTGACACCGTTCGTGATGGCCGGCGTGCGCCCGCCGGGCGTCCCTGCCGCTCTGCCCGCCTTCCCGGAGACCAACCTGCGCACGTACGTCCGCGAGCGGGACGGCCGGGACGGGCTGTGGTTCCTGTCCATCGAGGTGGGCAGCCCGATCATGCTGGCCGCCCGTGCGATCGGAGCGCCCTACCACCTCGGCAACCTGACGCTGTCGCACGGCGGTGAGGCACTGACCTACACCGGGGCGCGGGGGCGTAGCGGGCCGTCGTACCGCATAGTGGTCCGTCCCGGTGAGCCGCTCCGGCCGAGCCGCCGGGACGTGTGGCTGACGTCGCGATGGCGGGCCTTCACGCGGGGCTGCGGCGTGCTCTGGCAGACGCCCGTCGAGCACGAACCCTGGCCGCTGCGGGCTGCGCACCTGGAAGATCTCGAGGAGACCCTCACCCGGGCGGCCGGGCTGCCGCCCCCCGCGCAGGAGCCGCTCGTGCACTTCTCCGACGGGATCCACAAGGTCCGCTTCGGCGTCTCGCGCCCGGTGCGGCCAGCAGTGAGGAGACGGCGATGAACCCGGTGCTCGTGGCGCGGGCCCAGGGGCTGTTCAACCTGGTCGGCGGCGGCTGGCCGCTGCTGCACCGGCGCAGCTTCGAGTGGGTCTTCGGGCCCAAATCCGACGAATGGCTCCAGTACACGACGGCCGGGCTGCTGGCCACGGCGGGCTGGAGCATGCTGTTCACCGCGGCCACGCCCGGCGGGGTGCGCCAGGCCCGCCGCACGGGCCTCGGGACGGCCGCGACCCTCCTGACGGTCGACCTGGTGTACGTGCCCGTGGGCCGGCTCCGTCCGACCTATCTGCTGGACGCGGCGATGCAGGCCGGATGGCTGCTGGCATGGCGCCGGTGCGGCCGCCTCGGGCGGTCCGCACCGCGGATGAACCGCACCGCGACCGAGGCACCCTGATGCGCCGGTTCCCCCGGGCCGCCCGGTGGCGTTTCGACGGCTGGATCGCCGGCATCGGTACGTCCTGCGGCGCCCGCCTGATCCTCGGCCACTGGCCCCGCTCCTCCTTCGGGCCGTTCAGCGACGTCATGCTCGAACAGGCCGACGGTCACCGCCTGTTGCTGGCTCCCACCCGACGGACGGCGGACTTCATCGCCGTCACCTACTCCTTCGACGAGGTCCGCATCGCGCCCGTACGCGTCCATGTCAGCGGTGACGACTGGACGGTCACCGCGAGCCCGCTGCTCGACCTGCGGTTCACCGCCGGCCGGCGCGGCCCCGTGGGGCTGCTGCTGCGGGCGGTCCCCGGTGCCCTGGCCGCCCAGCCCTTCTGGACGGCGGTGACGGATCCGGCCGCCCGCCTCCTCCTGGGCGTGCGCACACATGGCACGGCCGGTGGCGGCCGGTACGAGTGGTACGGCGCCCGCGATCTCCATCCGATCACCGCGGCGACCGCCGTCCTCGGGGAGCAGGACGCCGGCTCCCTTGCCGCGGTGGAACCCCCCGTACGGTTCGGCTTCGGCTCCACGCCCCGCAGGCTCTGCCTCGTACGCGTCACGACGACGGTGAGCACATCGCACATACCCGAACTCTCGTCCTCCCCATCTCCCCGGGAATCACGCGCACACGAAGGAGACTTGTGATGAACGCCCCGCCACGGACCTCGTCTCGACGCCGCCTGCCGGCACACGGCGCCGACATGAAGCTGCTCACCATCTATCTGAACGACCATCTCGCCGGCGCCACAGCAGGCACTCAGCGGGCCGGCCACTTGGCGCGAGCCACCCGTGGGTCCGCGCTCGGCCGGGCGCTCGGTCCTGTCGCCAACGACATCGCCGAGGACCGGACGGCGCTTCTCGGCATCATGCGGGACCTGGGCGTCCCCATACACCGCTACAAGGTGTGCGCAGGCTGGACCGCGGAAAAACTGGCCCGGCTGAAGGGCAACGGCCGCCTGGTCCGGCGCTCACCGCTGAGCACCTTGCTGGAGCTGGAGGCGCTGCGGCTGGGGGTGGAAGGCAAGGCAGCCGGATGGCAGACCCTGCGCCGGCTCACCGGGACGCAGGAGCGTCTCGATCCAGCCCTGCTCGACAGGCTGCTGGAGCGGGCGCGACGACAGCAGGACACGGTGGAGGAGTGGCGTATCCGCCAGGCCGAAGCGGCTCTGCGGACAACGGCCGACTGAGCAACGCCGGCCCACGGGACGACCACGGCACTTGTCCGTGCTCAGAAGCGTAGCCGCAGCGTCGGGCAGTTCGGTTCCCTGTGCTTGCTGTTGGCGATCTGGTCGGCGGGCTGCGGGATCACCGCCCGGACTCCGCGCCTGCCGCAGGTGCTGGTGGATGGCCCGCGACGAGTAGGCCAGGACGGCGAGGGGCCGGGTGGGTGGGCGGCCGATAGCCGGGGGGACGCGCAGGGCGACCATGACGAGTTCGAACGGTGGTGCGTCGTCGGCCGGGCCGGGCGTGAGGACTAAGCACAGCGGGCGGCACCGGCCGTCCGCTGTCATGTGGATCTTGGTGGTCAGCCCGCCGCGGGAGCGCCCGATGGCGAGATGGCCGGGCTCGTCGGCCGGGGCCCCTTTCGCCAGGCTCTGGCCGCATTCTGGTGCGCGCGCACGAGGCGTGGAGGCGGCCGAGACGATCCAATCCAGGCCGACGCGGCGCCGGAGATCGGCGGGGAGGGCATCGCGGTCCGGCTGGGGCAGGTAGCCCGGTGACGGGGGTCTGATGCCCAGGGCCGTCACGCTGCTGGTTGTGGTGGGCGCCTTGGTTGTCCGGCCGTCGGGCCGCCGGACGGCGGCCCGGTGTGGGTGCTTGCTGGGATGACCCACCCGGCGGGCCGCGTTCGAGACCGCGGTCACATTCGAGGGGCCCGGGCGGTGACCGCTGGGTGAGGGTTGTGGTGCGGACCGTGAGCGAGACGGTGAAGCAGCCCACATGACGCAGGTCACCTACGACCCGGGGCCGTAGTCCTAAATGTCCGATACATCCTTTCGGGCACCCCTCCCGACCTGCGCTTTGAGACCCACGCCACAGCACCGACATTTCCGCTCGATCCGGCCACAACTAGTAAAAGGGGTCATTGCGGACGGCTCTCCGGGCTGCTTGTCTTGAGGACGTCGCCAGGCGCCACGAGCCCCCACGGGCCGCGGCGCCGACGCATGCCGGACCCACCACGTGGTCCATCCCGTGCAGGCGATCCCCCGTCCCCGACGCAAGAGGTTCTCCGTGTCCGTCGCTTTCATCCGCCGCATCGCTTCCCCGAAGAAGGCCCTCACCGCCGCCGCCCTGGCCGCCGCCACCGCCGGCATGGCGCTGAGCGCGGCGCCCGCCCAGGCCGCCACCACCTCGGCCTCCTCCGCCCAGGCGATCGCGCACAAGATGATTCCGGACGCCGCGCAGTTCAACGCGTTCAGCAAGATCGTGGCACACGAGAGCGGCTGGAACCCCTCCGCCACCAACTCCTCCTCCGGCGCCTACGGCCTGGTCCAGGCGCTCCCGGGCTCGAAGATGGCCTCCGCCGGTGCCGACTGGAAGACCAACCCGGCCACCCAGATCAAGTGGGGCCTGGACTACATGAACTCCCGCTACGGCAGCCCGGTCAAGGCCTGGTCCTTCTGGCAGGCCAACGGCTGGTACTAAGCCACACCCACCACGGCGGGCGCCCCCCACAGCGGCCCACCGGCCGCACCCCACACCCCGCGCCCCACGTGCTCACGCCCCCGCCCCCGGCGGGGGCGCACGCGTATGCACGCAAAGGCACCCGCCGCCCGTCGAACGAGTTGCTCTCGCAAGGTACGCCTGGCGGTCCCGCTCGGCGATCAGGTCTCGCAAGGTATGCCTGGCGGTCCCGCTCGGCGATCAGGTCTCGCAAGGTATGCCTGGCGGTCCCGCTCGGCGATCAGGTCTCGCAGCTGCGCCTCGGTGACCTCCTCATGGGATCCACACACCACCCGGGCCACCTTTCAGCAGCTCACCCCGCCCCACCCGGGCGAAGGGCATGGACGTCGGCGCCATCGTGGCGGCCCTCGAGGACGCCCGGTTTTTCGCCGGCACGAGGACCTGGCCGATGACGCCCGCGGCCGGGCGGAACTGGCGGAGTGGGAGCCCCTCGCCCAGCTGCTCTCCGCCGTCACGCCGGGCACCCTCTACGACCCGGACACCAGTCCGGGATCGCCGCCGAAGCCGCGGCCGCCGCCGAATGAGAGGCCGCCGTACGCGAGGCGCACCGCATCGCCGCCCGCGCTGACGAACTCCAGGCGCTGCACGAGCTCGCTGGGGCAGATTGACCCCCGCGACGGGGATGAAGCCGTGCGCGACGAGCTGACCTGGCGAGCTGGCGGGTATGCCCAGGCCGACGTCGGCTCGCCCACGTCCTGGCCGCGTACCTCGGGCACGACCGTGACCCGGCCGCCCGCGAGGGCGCCACCGGCCTTCTTCCGCCGTCGGTGATCGCGCACGCCGTACTGCTCGCCGAACTGGCCCGTATGGTGCCCGGCGCCGACGTCGACGAGCTGGCGTTCGCGGCCCGGCTCTCCACCAGCGGGCCCGAAGCCGCCGGGGCTTTGGCAGGATTCCTCGCCCGCGCCCGCTCAGAGGCGAGCTGACCTCTCCCAGGCTGACCTGTGACAGCGAACCTTGCCCGATTGCCACCCAAGATTGCTTGACGACGGTTTGTGCCATCGAACAGTGACTGCGCAGGTCAAGGGCGCCGCAGCCGGTCTGACTCGATGATCTCCAGTGCGACTGCGCCCGGCCGATCCTCGCCCCTTGGACGCCGTTTTGCCGGAGCGGCAACAACAGTGGCGTGACCGGGCCACGATGGGTGACGTTGGGCCCATGACCGACAACATCACAGCGGGATCGCCCGCCTCTGACACTTCCTTGCCTGGCGACGGGTACGTCGGGGACCCCGCGGTGCGGGCGGAGTGGGACAACCGATACGCCGACCGGCAACAACTGTGGAGCGGCCAGCCCAACGGTGCGCTTGTGGCCGAGGTCGCCGGGCTCACGCCCGGGCGGGTGCTCGACGTCGGCTGCGGCGAGGGCGCGGACGCCGTCTGGCTCGCGCGCGGCGGCTGGGACGTGACCGCGCTCGAGGTCTCGGGCGTGGCGCTGGAGCGGGCGGCCGGGCACGCGCGGGACGCAGGCGTCGCCGTTCGCTGGGTACACGCCGCGCTGACGGAAGCGGCACTCCCGCCGGCCTCCTTCGACCTGGTCTCCGCGCAGTATCCAGCCCTGCTGCGCACCCCCGACGCCGCAGCCGAGCGAGCGCTGCTCGCGGCCGTCGCGCCCGGCGGCGTGCTGCTGCTCGTACACCACGCGGGGATGGACACCCAGCAGGCGCACGACAGCGGCTTCGACCCGGCTGACTACGTCTGGCCCTCGATGGTCGCCGCTCTGCTCACTGACGACTGGACGGTGGAGGTGAACGAGCAGCGACCACGCGTGGCACCCGACGGCGGCGCCGGCGCGCACCATACCGACGACCTGGTGCTGCGTGCACGACGGCTGCGCTGAGCCCCTCCGCTCACAGCAGGCCCGGACTGGGCAGGCTTGGATGACCGAGCCACCGATGCGGTGTGCCGATGTGATGCCGATGAGTTGGTGTCAGTGACGGTACGTCAGAAGCGGGTGCTCTCGCTGGTGGGGTGCGGAGTAAGGGCGGGTCACTGGCCGGAGCGACCCGGGCCTCAGGCCGTCAGCGGCGCCGATCCGCAGGACTTCCAGCGCCCGACCCGCAGCAGCCAGCCGGGCGTGCAAAGTGCGCGCTGCGGTCAGCGCTGGGTACGTGTATCCACCGCTCCCATCCGCTTCGCCGACCGTGACGACGACGGAAAGCCGCGCTGTTCATCCGGGGCAACCTCACATCAGAGGTCGGTCGGATCGGCGGCCACAGTAGAGGCTGGGGGAGTTTCGCTGCACCCGAGGGGAGCTGGCGGGGGCTGTTTCGTGCACGAGCGCTGTGGCACTGTCGAGGATCATCGGGGCTCAACGCCGAGGTGGCCGGCGTCGCCGACGATGCGGTGCGCGAGCCGGGGAAGCCCCCCATCCCCCCGGTCCTACACACTCCGCTGTGCCGTGCCTGATAGCCGAGAGCGGCCAGCCATCCGTCACGTCCTGGACGATGTGACGGAACGGCCTGGGGCTGAACGCGCGCAGCGGGTCCGGTTGCTGCCAAAGTTGCGCGCGCGCCCGGCATCGCCGTCCAGGAGGCTCGCGAGGCCGCCGACGTGATGTTTTCAGACCTCGCCGGTACTGCATGTGGAGATCATGAGGCGGCCGGTGAGGCTGTGTCCCTTGTGCTTACTGGGGTCCAGGGGGCCGGGCAGGGCGTGGAGGCCGGTACGGCAGCCCGCGCCGATGCTGCACGCCTTCACGCCTCTCACGCTCCTGTGGTTACTCCTGTTCCTTCTCTCTCGCTCTCTGGTGGTTTTTCCGGCGAAGGCTGTGGCGGGAACCGCCGTCGGCCGGATCGTGCACGCGTGCGCGAGGACGGCCCGCTGCGCGGGGAACAGCCGAAGAAGTCCCCGGTTGTCGAAGGCGTGAAGGGCGGCCGCAGGCCGGTGGCCGGCGCCTCGGTGTGGATCCTGGACGGCGGGGGTCAGAGCAGGCAGCAGTGGGGGAGGGCCCCGCTGCCGCCGGAGGACCTGCGGCCCGTCCTGCACCTGGTGGACCTGGTGTGGGCGCGGCTGGAGCGTCTGGCCGCCCGCCGTCCGGTGGAGGCTGCCGCCCGCAGCGAACTGACCCGGGTGGAGGGCTTTGCAGGCCGTACGGACGCGCCGCAGGCCGTCGCCGACCGACTCACCCGCCGGCCTCGGCGAGCAGTTGCGCACTGGAGGCCCGATCAACGACCCGCTGGGCTGGCTGATCGGCCGGAGCCTGCCGCAGCGCCAGCAGTCCGGTGATGCCCGGTGCGAGGGCCGGGTGCTGCTCGATTCCGGCCGGGTCTGCCCCCGATGCTACGACCGGCGGGCCGCAGGCCTCCGAGGCGGGGCGCCGTGCGGAGGCCGACCGGCAGCTGCACGAACGGATGACCGCCCGCGCGTGGGCCCGTGAGCTGGAGTGGGAGCAGGTTTGCGCCCGGAAGGCCACCGCAGCTCAGGCCTGCGCCGAAGCCGCGGCCGCGCAGGTTGCCGCCCCGGTTGAGCCCGTGGTGCCCGTCGTCATCCCCGCGCCGCGCCCGCCCGCCGCGCCGGCCCCGGTCGTCGACGACGTCGACCAGGAGCAGGAGCTCGTCCTCGATGACCTGACTCGCGAGCAGGTCATCGACTGGCACGCCCACGCCGCCCATCCAGCGGGGCTCCGATGCCGTGATCACGGCGAGATCATCTCTCGGCTCCGAGGAGCCGTGCTGAGCTACGGGATCTCGGGGTACTGAAGGCGCTTCCGCTTGAGCTTGGCCAGGTCACTGAGATCGATGCCCGTGGCCTTGGCATACTGCCTGGACCAGTCGGCGACGGCCTGCCGGAACAGGTAGTCGGGGCGACGAGCCACCGGTTCCTCGCCGCGCTTCCGCAACTTAGCGACAGCCGCCCGCTCCAGATCCTGATCACCGCACTGACGAGCCAGAAGCATGGCCTTCGCAAGTCGTCCCGGCTCGTTGTTGGCCGGCGCGAACGACCAGACCCCGTCCCGGAAAACATGGGCGTCCGCCAGGAGCAGCAGCCCCAGGTCGTGGGAGTCGCGGACGAAGCGCAGGCACGGCGGCCCGTATTGAGTGACGCCGGCGGTGACCTCATAGGCGAGCGGAGCACTGCCCGCCGGCCAGGGATAGCAGGCAGCGGGAGGGATGTCAGTCGGACCTGCGTCGCCGGACGGCGAGGGGTGGTCGATCCGGATGCCCACACCACCAAAGCCATCCATCCGGTCACCGAGACCGCAGTAGTCCGTGTGCACCATCCAGCCGAAGAGCGACCGGTCGTAACGGTCCTTCCAGATCGAAAGCGTGGTGCACAGGCTTCCCCGGACGAACTCCAGCTCGCCGCCATCGATCCTGGTAGGAGCTATCCCGAGCAGCTCAACAAACTGCTCGGCCATTCTTCGTACCGTCCACGGTCGCGTCACGACGGCATGGTAGGTGCTACCCACGACGCGCTGACCGACCGGAGCACCAGCGCTCCTGCCAGCTCACCCGCCACCCGAAGATCGATTACGGGACAGCCCTTAGCTGATCAAGCTTGACGTATGGCGCGTAGGAAACCAGCGGAGAAGACCAGGCTGGAGCATCGTTCCCGGGCGAGTATCACTGGCTCGCCGTGCCCTGGTCGCGGGGTGATGACCGTCTCGTCTTTCAGCACCTCGGCCCTGGTGTTGCAGCGATCCTTGCCGGCGTTCCCTGTTCATGGCAGAGACAGCTGATGAGCTGAACATGCTGGAGCAGGCCGCGGAGCAGGCCAGTCAGCACGTCCTGGAGAAGTCGGTCATCCGGACGGGGCGCGGGCGGCGAGGTGGTCCTGGAGGCGTGCGTGCCGGAACTCGTACGAGGCTCCGGTCTGACGCAGTACTCCGCGCTGGTGGGCTTCCTCCAGGAACGCCATCAGGCGCCAGGGCAGCCGCTGGGTGCCGCACAGCCAGAGCCGGGTGATGACGAACCAGCACCAGGCGCTGAGGCAGATGGTCAGGGGGCCGATGAACAGCCAGACCAGGATGGGAGCGAAGACGACGGAGTTGCTGGTCTGCGAGACGACAGCGACTGCCGGGAACGTGCCGAGGATGCCGAGCAGGGTCAGGGTGATACCTCGGGTGATGACCGTGGCGCGGTCGGTGCTCAGACTTGCGTGAGGACTGACCGCTCGTGCCGTGTCGGCCGGTCTGCTCAGCCACGCCTGGATGCCGGAGACGAGGCCGCTGGCAAGCCCCAGGGCCAGGCCGACCGTCAGGCCGAGAGCCATGGTGCGCCAGAAGAGCATTGCCGGGGGTGCGGCGAACAGCCAGTCGTAGGAGCGGTGGGGCGATCGGTTCTCGAAGTCGCCGTCCTCGACGTACGTGCCGTTGGGAAGCCGGACCTCCGGATTGCTGGCGGGATGACGTAGACGCAGTTCGATACGGCCGTGGAACGGGGGGCAGTGCAGGGCGGAGCACTGCCAGTGTGCGGCCTGTCGGGAGGACGCCGCCCAATAGGCGTACCGGCTGCCGTCGTCCCACACCTCGACTACCCCGTCGACGGGCCGGGGCGGGCGCAGGTAGCGGTCGCCGTCGGGCCGCAGACCATGGAGCCATCCGTCCGGGGTGACGACGTAGCGCGTGCCGTCGGGCAGGCGGTGCACTGTGCCGCTCGGGAAGTCCGCGCGGACGGCGGCCCGGACGCCCACCGGCACGGCCGCGGCGATTCCGAAGGCGGACCCCACGCAGAGGCCGGCCACCACACCGGCCCCGAGGCCGAGCAGCGCCGTCCGCCACGACCGTCCCCGCGCCCGTCGGGGTGCGGGACGCGGGAGTGCGGTCCGTGCGGCGCTGTTGTGCCTGCTGCGCAGGCCCAGCGCGATCAGTCCACCCGTCACTGCCGCGACCGCTGCACCGGCCCAGACGGAGGCGAGGAGGACCGCGGCGATCCAGAAGACAAAGGCGGCGGAGAGCAGAGTGACGACCGGGAACGCGACGATGCGGCGCCTGGCCAGAGGGGTGTGCAGCGGGACCGGTTCGCCGGTGATCCCGAGCACGGCCAGAACGATGGCGGTGGCCAGACCGCAGGCGACTGCACGGGCTACGGGGGCCAGCCACCCCACACCGAGTTCGCCGTTCACGTTTGTCATCCAGTCCAGGCTGGTGCTCGTTGTGACCCCGACCGCCACGGCCACGGGTACGACGGCCACGGAGACCCGCAGTGCCTCGCCCAGTACCTGATGCGGCCCGACGACCGCTGCTGCCACGGCGTTGCGGTCGTGCGACAGCGCCAGGTAGCCCAGGCACACCCCGCCGACGAAGGCACTGGTGACGACCGGCGCCGATGCACCGGAGGGGAACAGGGCCCGTACCGCGCCGGCGGCTACGACCACGCCCCCCAGCAGCAGGATGGGGCCCAGTCTGCGCAGAAGCCACGGCATCTGCAGCCGCAGCTGCCACCAGGCCAGCTGTCGCGTTTTCCGGCGTTGCATGGAGGCGGCCAGGTAGCCGAGCCAGGCCGGGGCCCGGCTCGCGCTCGGGCTGTCGGCGAAGCAGGCCGGCACGAACGCCTCCAGCAGGTCCTCCTCCAGCACAGCCGGGTCGGTGAACCGGTCGTCGAGCAGGCCGGCCGGGTCCTTGTCGCCGTCGCCGTAAACGGTCCGGGCCATCGCCACCATCAGCGGCGTGCTCAGGACGCGGCGTAAAGCGTGGCCGACGGGGGAGTCCGGATGCGTGTGGAGGTGGGCGAGGACGGGGTCCCAGCGCGTGGCCCGCCTGCCGCCCGCGCCGCGTACCGGCTTGGCCGTGCGCACCAGATATGCACAGGCCGACTCGAACGTCAGGGGCCGCAGCTCGATCACGGCGGCCGCCGTCAGCACGTCCCCCGTCTCCACGGCTTGCGCGTACGCCTCACTCCGGCAGGTCAGCAACACCGGCTGCCGCTCACCGAGTTCGGCGTTCAGCCGCTCCAGCGCGGTGCCCCACGCCGACTGGGGCAACTCGTCCAGCCCGTCCAGGACGGGCAGCACCAGCCCTGCCTTCAGCAGCTCCCGGGTCCAGGCGGCGCCGGGGTAGGTGGCGCGCAGCTCGTTGCCCATCCAGTCCCGCAGCCGCTCCTGGCCAGGCTGCCAGCCGGACAGAGAGAAGATCACCGGAACCGGATCGCCGGGAGCGCGCCGGGTCAGCCGGTCCAGCAGGAAACGGACGGCCAGGACGGTCTTGCCGCTGCCCGGGCCGCCCAGTACCACCAGCCGCCGGGAAGGTACCGCCTCGAGAGCGGCCGAGATGTCCTCGAGCCGGCCATCCGGCTCCATGGCCGGTCCGACGGTGTCCGGAACGTCGCTGAGCCATGCTTCGGCGGGCGACCACTGCACCGGGAGCGGAGACGGATCCTGCAGCCGCCGCAGCCGCCACTCCTGCTCCCACTGCTCGTGCACAGCCGCGGCCAGCCGTTCAGCGGACTGCTCCAGCCGCTCCCTGGACGGGGCACCGGTGCGCGGCGCATCCGGGGAGCTGCGACGCCACAGGTCGAGGGCCAGTCCGAGGACAGAGAGCGCAAAGGTCAGGAGGGCGGTCAGCCTTGCGGGGTCGTCAAGGGCTCCGTGCACCAGCGCGACGAGGAACACCGTGCCGGTGACCGCGACCGCAGCCACCCAGATCCCGCTTCTCCACCAACGCATCGCAGATCCCCGTTGCAGCCGGCTTCCTGTACGGAGAGTAATAAGGAATGGCGATCCGCCGACGCAGACGCGCAGAGCGTCCCTGAGGGCAACCCCGCGGGGTTTCACCGCCAGGCAGCTGCCCGCCCGTATTGCACTCGTACCGGCCGGACCTGTGTTGCTGTGCTGCGGCCGGGCGGAGCCGAGGGGCTTGCCGAGCCTGTGAGCCAGGCCGGTTCGCAGCGGTTGAGGACGGCGCGGGGCTCCTCGCGCACGACGGGTAGGGGGAGGCGCGTGGACCGCCCGTTTCAGATCCGGGCCATGATTTGGTCGAACATCGCCCGTCAACGGGCGGCGTCCATGCTATGGCCCGCGGCCCACCGCACGATCTTCAGGAGTCCACAACCCCCGATGATCACGCGGTGTCCGCTCCGGTCCTCAGGTGGTGCCAGGCGTGCCCGCACCCGTCGGCACAGAAGCGGAGCCGCCGCCGCTCATCAGCGACGCCAAGAAGTGCGACCAGCAGCCGGAATGCCTTGACCCGCTCGTCCTGCGGAAGGTTGATGATCTTTGTCAGTTGCTCGGTGAGGCGTCCGCGGGTGACCAGCACGGCCGGTGTGTGGGTGGGCCGGATGCCAGCTCTGCGGATGCTCTCCGGCCCGTCCTCGCCGGTTGCGCGGGCCTGGATACAGAACCCTGCCAGGTCGCGCAGGACTTCGAACTGCTCAGTGTCGGCGAGGCCCTCGAACCAGCCGATGCCCTGGGCGAGAGGACGGATGCCTTGCGCCAACTCGTTCAGGATGACAGTGCGTCCGTCCATCCCGCCCCATCTCCACAACAAGCCTGGCTTCCTGCCCCGCAAGGTCATCGAACCAGATCACGAAGTAGCACTGGAGTGCCAGCGCGTGCCTGCTTCTCCTCCGTGGCGGTCGAGTTCGGCCAGCAGGCGCCGTAGCGATGTCCTGGTGGCGTGGATCTCCTCGTCGGGGATGGCCGCGAAGAGGGTGCGGTGCAGTTGTTCGGCCCTGGCGGTGACGCGGGCAAGTGACTCCCTGCCGCGGGGCGTGAGGGTGAGCAGGGGGGAGCCGCGGTGGTCCGGGTTGGGTTCGTAGGTGGCGAGCCCGAAGGACACGAGGTCGTTGGCGACGCGCTGGACGTTCTGGCGGCTGACGCCGAGGCGGCGTGCGGCCTGGGGGACGGTGAGTGGGTCCTCGGAGGCGACGCTGAGGACCTGCCATCGGGCCTGGGTGAGGCCTTCTGCTGCGGCGGTCTGCTCGCCGAGCCGGCGCAGGGCGCCGGCTGCCTCGAAGACGTCCGCGATCAGCAGGGCTGCCTCGTCCGGCATCGGACACTCCTCCACTTGACAATATGTTGCCATAAAGACAACGCGTTGTCATCATATATCGGCCACCCGAAGGACAGACCATGCCCAGGATCGACCTTTACCGGAACGTCCACATGGGGCAGCGTGCGCGGCTGTTCACCCTCGCCACCGAACTCGGCGCCGCGGACATCACTCACAGCGGCGCCGCCGCCGAACAGGCGGAGCGCTGCCTGGCCATGACCCAGGAACTGCGTGAGCACGCCGACCACGAGGACAGCTTCATCCACCAGCTCCTGCACGAGCGCGCCCCCGAAGCAGCCGACGCACTGGACGCCGAGCACATACGCC
This sequence comes from Streptomyces sp. NPDC127190, assembly GCF_042672505.1. Classification (NCBI taxonomy): domain Bacteria; kingdom Bacillati; phylum Actinomycetota; class Actinomycetes; order Kitasatosporales; family Streptomycetaceae; genus Streptomyces; species Streptomyces sp. NPDC127190. The sequence continues at coordinate 24,208 of NZ_JBHXVE010000032.1, read as the reverse complement.
TCGACGCCGCCTTCACCACACTCGACGAGCAGGCACGCTCGCTCCCCGGCACCCCCACCGAGGCCCTGCCGGAGGCCCAGCACGCCCTCTACCTCGCCTTGAACGAAGTCATCAGCGCCTACCTCGCGCACCTTCACCTCGAGGAGACAGTCGCGATGCCGGCACTGTGGCAGTACGCCGGCGACACGGAGCTGGACGCCGTCCTCGCCGCCTTCCGCGCCTCGCGCACCCCCGAAGAGACTCTGACCGACCTTCGCCGGATGCTTCCCGCACTGCCGCCCGCAGTGCGCACAGCGATCGCGCGAGGGATCGTCGAGACGGCACCGGGCCAGGAGGCCGGTCTCCTGGCCGCGGCCACCACCACCCTCAGCTCCTGCCAGCGCCAGCGGCTGTATGAGGACCTGGGCGTGCCGGAGGGCTGGTCGCTCCAGGCCCAGCCCTGACGTGCGGCTCGCCGTCACGCCAACTTTGCGGCCGACCCTCACGGAAAGCGGCCCATGCTCTGACCAGCACAGTCCACGACCCGTGCGGCGGGTCAGCCGGTGAACCGGTGCCCGTCCATGTACGTCGCCCCGGGCGAGGGACGCCAGTACTGCACACGGTGGCGCGGTCACTCCGACGGGCATCAGGGCGACCGGACGCTGCACCAGGGGGAGGACGACACCCCGCAGCCTCCAGCGTGGTGGCTGCCGGGGCAGCCGCTGTCACGGCACGAGCCCGCCGGGACCTGACCGGGCCGGGACGGTGACGGCCGAGCGGGTCCACGGCCGGGTCGGGACGGGCAGGCATGCAGCCTCAAGACCAGGTGGAACTGGTGGTGACGGTGGACAGCGGCACGGCCCCGACACCAGCAGCATGCCTGCCGCCCCTCGACACACAGCCTTACGACGCTGCCGCCCATAGGCCAGGCCGACTCCGGTCCGAGAAGCGACACCGAGTGTTCACCACTTCGGGAGGCGCCGAGGTAGGTGTTGTCCGGTTTCCGTGGGACCAGCCGCACGGGCCTGCGCTCCGCTGCGGAGTCCCATCGTGGAGAGGCATGCCCGCGGTCTATCTACTGCGTTCGGATAGCCGGGAGTGGGTCTCAGCCATGTGCGCGGCAAGACGAGAACGCAAAAAGGGACCGCCGGTCCTGGTCGAGTATCAGGATCTTCCCCATCCGGCGCGATCGGAAGACGGCTGCATCGGTGGTCTGGGTGTGTCGTTGACTGACGGCCAGTGGGCCCGCAGCGAGCCATTGCTACCGGACCGGACCCCTCGGCGGGGTGGGCGGTGGCGGGATCACCGGCACGTGATCGCCGCGATCGCGTTCAAGGACCGCACCGGCACGCCATGGACGGCCCTGCCCGAACACTTCGGCTCGTGGAAGGGCGTCCACAACCGGCTGCGGAAGTGGGCCGACGACGGCACGTGGGAGAAGGTCTTCACCGCCCTGCTGGCTCAGGCCGACGCCGAAGGTGACCTGGACGGGGTCGCCGCGGTCGACTCCACGATCGTGCGTGCGCACCAGCACGCCGCCGGGCCCGTCAAAAAGGGGCCCCGCCCGACGAGCCGGACGACCGGGTTGCCGGCCTCGCCGTGCAGAACGCGGTTCGCGCCGCCCGTACCCCGCCCGCCGCGGTGCGACCGCCCGGACGGCGCTCCGATGTCGTGTCCAGTGGGTCTGTCATCGGCAATCAGTGTCCGGTTGATCAAGGTGGCAGGGCTGTGCCAGCATCTTAATGCGACAGTCGTCGCTCTAGGTCCGCTAGAGAGGAACCGCCTCCGCGATGCCGCCCGTTCCTGCTGACCCCACCGTGCTCCACCCGATGCCTGAGCACCCGCGCGTGGTTCTGCTCAAGCCGTTGGTGACGTCGCCGTTGATCGAGGTCGGGGACTTCTCCTACTACGACGATCCGGACGACCCAACCGCGTTCGAGACGCGCAACGTTCTTTACCACTACGGTCCCGAGCGGCTTGTCATCGGCAAGTACTGCGCGTTGGGGGCGGGCACCCGGTTCATCATGAACGGCGCCAACCACCGGATGGACGGTCCTTCTACGTTCCCGTTCCCCACCATGGGGGCTCCTGGGCGGAGCACTTCGACCTGATCACCGGCCTGCCCGGCCGGGGTGACACAGTCGTCGGCAACGACGTGTGGTTCGGGCACGGTGCCACGGTCATGCCCGGTGTACGGATCGGTCACGGCGCGATCGTCGCCGCCGGCGCTGTGGTCACCGGCGACGTCCCCGACTACGGCATCGTCGGCGGCAACCCGGCTCGGCTCATCCGCACCCGCTACGACGCTGCGGACATCGCCCGCCTCCTCGCCGTGGCGTGGTGGGACTGGCCCGTGCAGCACATCACCAGGCATGTACGGACGATCATGTCGGGGAGTGTCGCCGACCTTGAGGAGGCCGCCGAACAGATCGACCGGCCCTGACACCGCGTCCTCGCCACACCGCCCGCACCCGTCCCGCGCCAGCTCCTCCTTGATCTCCTCTTTCGGGCGTACCAGGGCCCGTCCCCGGCGGCCGTGCGCGCGGGCGGCAGCCGGGCCCCCGCGCGGCCTGGACATCGACCGCCTGGTATCCGTAGCGGCGACGATCTGAATCGACCTGTTCGGAGTTCAGTACGCCAGCGATATGCCGCCGCCGACGGCGACTGGCGACTTGTCAAGGAGCGAGTTCCGCTTCGCGAAGTCTGCGGAACACCGCCGGAGTCGTCCATCCGCGCAACGTGGCGTGAATCGCCGATCGGAATGCGGCGTCGGCCGTCGCGGCGTCGAAGGCCCCAGCCAGTTCAAGAGTCACCAGCCCGTGGAGGGTGGCCCAGGTCGACAGGGCGATCGAGGTCGCCTCGCCGACGAGGACGGACGCCGTCACGGCGCGATCGATCGCCGCGAGAAGTGGACGGATCGGGTCACTGGCACCCACCTCCCCCGACGGGTCGAAGGACTGCACACCACCGAACAACACCGTGTACAGGTGGCTGTGTCCGCGCCCCCAGCGACGGTAGGCGACGGCCAGCGCGTAGAGGTCGGCGAGAGGGTCCGCGGAGGGCTGCACCGCCGACAGGTCCTGGAACAGGCCTGCGACGGCTCTGTCGCGCACCGCACCGATCAGCCCGTCCTTACCGCCGAACAAGGAATACACCGCCGTCGTCGACGCCTCGGCAGCAGCGGCCACGGCGCGGACCGTGACCGACTCCCGCGGACGGGTGGCAAGCATCTCGGTCGCGTACTCCACAAGCCGCTCTTTGACGGCCTCGTCGTTTGTTCTCAGCCTACCCACGGCCAGCAGCCTACCTCGGTTTGATAACGTCGTTTTGAAACGACGTTCTGAAACTATGGGAGGTCCGCTGTGCCTACGTCCGCCATACGTCTTGTCCGCTTCACGGGACGCTTACTGCTGGCCCTGGCCGCCGTCGCGATTCTGGTCGGCGTCTTTCTCGCACTGATCGCCCTCACAGACGGGGCAGGCTCGGGGCTCGCCGCATGGTTGATGACCCTTGGAGTCGGTGCTGTCCTCGCGATGTGGCGGGGCCGGCGCCGCACTTGGCCGACGCGGCTCGTGCCGTTTCTGCCGGTGGCTGTCGCGGCGGCGTTGACGGCGTCGGTCTGCATCCCAACCGTGCCGACGGCCCGGCGGTACCCGCCCGCCCTGCCGTTCGTGACCACGCAGCATTGGAGCCTGACCACGGGCAGCCGGGTCGCGGTGTACCACTACCCGCCCGCGCACCCCGGCCCCCGGCATCCCATTCCGCTCGTGTACCTCAACGGCGGTCCGGTCCGCGGCATCTCGGTACTCGACCACCGGTTCCTGCAACTCCTGGCACGCCAGGGCTACGACGTCTACACCTATGAACAAGCCGGTGGCGGACGAAGCGACCTGCTCCCCATGGGCCAGTACACGATCTCCAGATCGGTCCGCGACCTCACCGCCTTCGTCGACCGCCTGAACAAGGGAAAGGTCGACATTCTCGGATTCTCCTCAGGCGGGGTCGTGCTGACCCGAGCCCTGGCCGATCCGCGCGTCGCCGCACGCTTGCGTCGAGCGATCATCGCTGAGCCCGGCCCCATGGACGGGCCCACGGCGCACATCACCGGGCACAAGGGCCGAAAATCCGCGCGGGGCCTCGCGCCGGCCATGGCGGGGCCGCGATCGACGCACGTCCCGCGGTACGCCGTGGCATTCGGCCTCATGCGACTTGGACTTCTCACCCCCGACACCGGTCTGATCGGACAGGCCGAAGGTGACAACGCCTTCACCGCCGCCGACCTCGGCAGCGACACCGCATCCGCCTACTGCGCACGCGACGCGCACCGCATCCCAGCCGAGAACACCGCACGCAACTTCTCCTTCAGCCCCGCCGCCAGCCTTCGCGTCGAGCAGACGGTCAAAGACTCGCCTTCTATCGCACTCCTACTGAGGCAGTCCCGGACCCCCGCGATGCTGATGATCGCTGAGTGCTCCTCCCAGGTCCGCCAATGGGAGACCACCGTCCTTGCCGATGACCCTGCCATCCAGCGCACGCAGTACATGCCCGGCGTCGGACACCACATGTGGAACGGTCTGGACGACAACAACGACCGGGCCGTCGCCGTCATCACTGCGTTCCTTCAGGACAAGCCAGCTCCCCTGCCGAACTACCCGACCCGCGACGAGATCGCGACCTTCCTGCGCGACCACAAATGAAGACGGTTGCTGACGGCGGGTTGGCCTCGCGGCAGGAGTGCTCGGCGGGCGGGGCTGGGTCCAGCCTGTGGGGCTGTTGCCTCTATGGCGAGGACGCAAGATCACCCTTGCCCGGGCCGACGGCGGCCACACCGGCGCCCTCGTCACCTGGGCGAAGGAGAAACTCCAGCTCACCCCGCAGATCGTCAAGCGCAGTGACGACATGGCGGGGTGTGTGGTGCTGCGAGACGGTGGGTGGTGGAGCGAAGTCCGGGGTGGTGCGTTCACGGCGCCTGGTGCGTGACTTCGAGACGCTGCCCGCCGGCAGCGAGGCGTTCATCTGCTTCTCGTCGAGCATGCTCATGGCCCGACGTCTGGCCCGCCCGGTCAACTCCCCGCACCGGACCGGACGACGCTCGCCGCATGAACCGGCCCGACGGCGACGCCACCAGCGACCCCCGCTCGACCAGCCGTTTCGCCCTGGACCGCGCTCCCTCGATCTTCGCCGGCACCAGCGGCAGATCCAGCCGGGCCGCCAGCTCCTTCGCCGACACCCGCTCGCCGTCACCCGGTTTGGCCTGGACCAGCTCAACGATCCGCCGGTACTCCGACGCAAGCAGTCCCGGTGCCACCGTGGCACGATCGACCCCGCGACCGGGCTCCTCTCCACCTCCACCGGCGCCTCCCTCGGGGCAGGGGCAGGGCCATGCGTCTCCCCGGCCGGCATGGCCAGAGCATCGGCGAGTTCCGTTCGGGCGAGCACCAGGCGTTCCCACACCGCTTCGGGCGCGCCGAGTTCGGCAAGGGACCGTGCTGTCTCCGCCTGCAGCTCCGCCGCCCGAGCCCGGGCGGCGGCCTCCCGTTCCTCCGGCAGCCCCCTCACCGATGTCACTGGTCGTCTCCGCATCGCCGAGCACGAACTGAACGCCCGAACCCTCCCGCAGCAACACCGGAACCATGCCTGATCAGCGGAAACTCATCGGTCGCGTCCGGAAAGACAACCGCTTCTAAGGGGCGAGTGGGGTTGGGCGCGCCGGGTCGTCCTGGTTGCCGCGCTGCGCGAGGAGCTGCTCGGCTAGCTCCCGCGCGGATAGGGCCGGGTTGGTGTCGGGGCGGGTGGCTCCGGCAGCCAGGGCTCCGTCGATGAGCAGCAGAAGCTGGTAGGCGGCGTGGGCGGGATGGGGATGGCCGAGCCTGACCAGCTCGTCTGCCAGGAGCCTGCTCACGCGCTCACGGTATGGGCGGATGATGGCATGTCCCGGATGGGCAGGGTCGGCCAGGGCCAGATCGGCGGCGAGATACCGACAGCCCCGGAAGTCCGGCTTGGTGACGATGGTGGCGAGCTTGTCGAAGACGGCCAGCAGGCGCTCGCGTGGATCGTCGCCGGCGGCCCGCATGGTCTGCTCATAGCTGGCCTCGTCCTCGGCGGCGCTACGGCGCAGGACCTCGACGATCAGGCCGTCCTTTCCGCCGAAGTGCTCGTAGAGCGACCGACGAGCCAATCGGGCGTGACGCGGGCAGCCAGGCTTCAACAGCGATGACGGTAGGACGGTGACGGCTTCTGTCCCCCAGGTCACGCCCCCAGCGATCCGCAGCGTGTTTGGGGACAGGCCGCCAGCCGGCCTGGAGCGGGAGGATGCACAGCGGTCGCCCGGACTTGGCGTTCATGAGAGCCGACCGGATGCGGTCAATCACCCACGGTCAGGCCGGCGCCGCCCAGACAGCCGTCCACCAGGTCGGGCCGATACTGGATCTGTTTGAGCCTGCGCTTCACCGCCCGGGTGATCTGCCTGGTCGGCGGCAGCGAGGTTGCCGATGTCGCTCATGCTCAGGAGCCCGTCGGCGTCAGGTCCTGCAAGCCCACCACCCGCAGCAACTGCAAGCGCTCGTAGGACTCCGTGCCGGGGCGGGCCGTGTGGATGACGAGTTGCTGGTTGTGGTCGGAGTTGACGAGGATCTCGCAGTCGAGTTCGAGGATGCCGATCGCAGGGTGCCGGAAGCGTTTGGTGGAGGCGCGGCGTACGGCGACCTCGTGTTCGTCCCAGAGGCGGGCGAACTCCTCGCTCCTGGCTCGTAGTTCGGCGACGAGGGCGGCGGGTTCGGGGTCCGTGGGGCGGGCCGAGGCCACCGCTCGCAGGCCGGCCACCTGCTCGCGGGCGCGCTCCGGGCGGTCCTCGGGCGGGAACAGCTCCTGGGCTGCCGGGTCCAGGAAGAAGCGGCGGATCATGTTGCGTCCTTGGGGCGGTCGGGCGAGGACGTCCCCGCTCAGCGCCCGTGACAGTGCGTTCTGGGCCAGGACCTCGCCGCAGTCGGTCGCCACCATCGCCGGGGTGTCGTGCAGCCGGTCCAGCACCAGGAGCAGGCCCGGTCGCACGTACGTGCTGGTCTCCTCCCGGCGCGGTGGCTGTTCACCGGTGAGGTGGAAGAGGTGGTCGCGTTCGTCCTCCGTCAGGCGCAGGGCGCGGGCCAGCGCGGTGAGCATCTGGTGGGACGGGCGCGGGCCCCGGGACTGCTCCAGCCGCGTGTAGTAGTCCACGGACATGCCGGCCAGCTGGGCCACCTCTTCGCGGCGCAGCCCCGGCGTACGGCGGCGGGCGCTGGCCGTGAGGCCCACGTCGGAGGGGGCCAGGCGGGCGCGAGCGCGGCGCAGGAAGTCGGCGAGTTCGGCTCGGTTCACCTTTCCAGGGTGCGCGAGGCCGGCCGGCTTATCCAGGGACTCCCGGTCCCCTGATGAAGAGGTCTCTCCCTCTCGTTTCCGCATCCGCCGAGGCTGGTCATCAACGACAGGCGACGCAGTGCGTGAGGAGCACATGATGCTGACTTTGGTGACTGGTACGACGGGACAGGTCGGACGCCGTTTCGTGCCGAGGCTGCTGGCCCAGCGGCAGCCGGGCGAGCAGGTGCGCGTCCTGGTACGGGACGCTGCCCGCGGCGAGCGCTTCGCGGAACTGGGCGCCCAGGTCGCGGTAGGAGACATGCGCGAGGAGGAGTCACTCGGCAAGGCGCTCGCCGGCGTGGATGCCGTCGTGAACGTCGCCGCCTCCTTCCGCGGGGTGCCCGATGAGGAGGCATGGGCCGTCAATCGGGACGCCGCGGTGGCCCTGGGCCGCGCCGCGCAGGCCTCGGGTGTGGAACGGTTCGTGCAGGTCAGCACGAACAACGTGTACGGCGTCGGACGGGGCCGCCCGCTGACCGAGGAGGACGAGAGCCGGCCGGGCGGCGCGATGTGGGGTGCCTACCCCGAGTCCAAGGCCGAGGCCGAGCGCGAACTGCTCGCGCTCAAGGGCCTGGACGTACGCATCGGACGGCTCCCCTTCGTCTACGGCGAGGGCGACCCGCACCTCGCCAATTCCTTGCACTGGGCCGACCGTTGGGCGCCGCATCAGCGCCTGCAGATGGTCCACCACGCGGACGTCGCCCAGGGCCTGATGCGTCTGCTGTACACGCCGGGCATCGCCGGCCGGATCTACAACATCGCCGACGACGCCCCCGTCACGACGGTCGAGCTGTACCAGCTCAACGGCGTAGAGGTGCCCGCCGGGCTCCACGAGCTCACGGACCCCGACCCATGGTTCGGGATCATGTCCAACCAGCGGATCCGTCGGGAGCTCGGCTTCCGGCCGATCTACCCGAGCGTCTGGACGGCCCGGGACGCCGGAGCCCTGTGACGGTCCCTGCGCCCGGCCAGTCCACCCCTCTGCCTCGGCTGCCTGAAGCCGCAGGTCAGCTGGTGTCGGTGGTGACACATATCGGGCCCCGGCTCAGTTCGGCGGGCCGCCACGGAAGGGCTCTGGCGGCGGCCTGCTCCTGCATTCGTACTCCGAAGCGAGGTCGACGTTGACCACTTCCTGGCCGCCACGGCGCACCGCTCGCCGTCCGCTCGCCCCGCGCGTCGCCGCGGCACGCGAGCCGGTCGACCCCGCCCGCATCGGCCGGCGCGTCGTAGGGCGGCGGGTGAAGGGCATGGACGCTGCCGCCGTCGCCCGCGCCCTCGAGGACGCCCGGTTCGACGCGCGGCAGGCTTCCGGGCACGAGGACCCGGCGGACGACGAGCGCGGCCGCGGAGCTCGCGGAGTGGCAGCGCATCGACCAGCTGCTCGCTGCCGCCACGGCCGTGTTCAGCACCGCAGAGCACGCCGCGGTCCGCAACCTCGTATCGCGGCTTTCCTCTGCCGCGCGGCCGGATGCGGCCCTTCTCTGGGGGCATGAGTCAGACGCTCGGAGGTGCAGGTGCGCTCCGCAAGGGTGTGGAGATCGCCCTGATCGCGGTGGTGACGGCCATCGCCGCGCTGCCGCTGACCATGCTCGGCCTGTCCCGGCTCCCCGCCGAACGTGCCTACCAGCAGTGCGCCGAGCAGCCCGACGTCTCCAAGTGCCATGACCCGCTGACGCCCTGGCTGCCCTAGGGTCTGTCGTCAAATGATCTCGACTGGTGGATCATGATCGGGTGAGACGCCGCCATGAACTGTCGGACGCTGAAGGGGAGTTCGTCCGGCCGTTGCTGCCCGTGGCGTCGCGTGGGCGCAAGCGGCTGGACGACCGCAGGGTCCTCAACGGGATCGTGTCGAAGTTCCGTACAGGCCCGGCTGGCGGGACGTGCCCGAGCGGTACGGGCCGTGGGCCACGCTGCACACCCGTTGTCGCTGGTGTACACGGCGGCCGCTACCAGAAGGTCCTGGACCTGTACGAGGAAACCCACCTCGACACCCACCTCCTCCGGGCCCACACGGCATTCCTACAGTTCCCCGACTGAGCTACGGAAGGCCTCTGGCTCTGGTGTCCGCGCGGACTGCACAATCGGTGGTCCAGCGCGACGCCCTCCGCGTTCGCATGGACCCGGAGGTGGTGTGTGTCACTGAGCTCGAGACGGCTGCGCAGAACGGCGGAGCAGGAGAGCATGGCCGCCATCCAGCACATGCGGGGCCGGCGGCTCCGGCAGGCGCTGGAGAGCAGCCGTGCAGCGGAGGCCGCGGTCCGGCGATTGCGGCAGACCGAGCCCGACGACACACAGCATGTGCGGGTGCTCGCCTCGATCCTCTACAACCAGGCGATGATCCAGGCCATGAACGGTGCCGTCGCCGACGGCGTCCTGGCCGCCCGTGGCGCCGTCGAGGCCTAAGACTCCTTGATCCCCGGTGTCGGCCCCCAGGAGGTGGCCGCGGCAGTCGCGCTGCGGTCCGCCGGGGGGTTCCTGCGCGGCCCGGCGGACGGCGGCGTGCCCGTTCACGAGACGGCCCTGGAGGCGGCCGATGCCAAGGCCCGCCTGTGTGGCCTGCTGGCCGAGGCTCACGGCGAGCAGGCCCTGGCGCAGGTGCGCCGCCTGGGCGAGGAGGCCGTCTCCGTGTACGAGGCGGTCGCCCGGGTGCTGCCCGGGCACGAGGGGGGACTGCACCGGGTGCGGTCCCTGTGTGCAGCGGCCCTGGACGCTGCACAACCCGGGGAGGATCTGCGGGAGGTCTCGCATCTGCGGGGGCTGGCGCGCTTCCGGGTGCCGGCGCACTGGGTGGTGCTGGCCGCCGATGGCGCTACGACCGCGGACGCCCCGGGCATCGGACGGTTGTCCGTGCGGGCCAGGATCGCCGACAGGGACCCGGCCCCGCCCGGCACCCCCGGTGCGGCCCTGGACAACGGCTGCACCCTGCGCCGCACGCACACCGAGGCACCCCTGCCGAACCGCCCCGCCCGGCGGATACGGCAGTGGGAGCTGCTCCAGCCGCTGGCCGGCCAGGTCCGGGTGGTGACCTTCACCTTCGACTACGACGCCGTGGGGAGCCACGCCAAGGCGCTCGCCGTGTTGGAGCGCGAGGTCCCGGCGGCCGTGCTCGGCCCCTGAGTTCCGGCCGACAGGGCCTAAAAGGGGGGTGAGGGACAGCGACCGGGTGCCTGGGGGGAGCTGGGGCGGTGGGGCGCCGGCAGCGCGAGCTCGCCGAACAGATGGGCGTCCACGAGTCCTACGTCTCCCGCATGCTCCGGCCAGCGCGACGTCTCCTGGGGGGACGTCAGGATCATCTGCGACGAGTGCGGAGTCGTCTGATGAAACCGCTGTGGGAAGCAGCAGCCAACATCAGCCCTCGAACGCCGACGACCCCGTCGAGTACCTGCGAAGTTCGACAAGCAGCTGGAGGAGAACGCCGATTCCCTCGGGCGCGGGATCGCCCGGGTCCTGGCCGGCCGGGACCTGGACGGCGTGAAGCGGACCGATGCCAGGTTCTGGCGCGTGGGCACCTGCGTCCTGCCGAAGGCGCTGTCCGAGGTTGGCACCGGCTCTTCGGCGACGGATGGGACATTTGAGGTGCATCGCGACGATCAGGCAGGGAGTCTTCCGATGGCGCTGTCGCCGGAGCGAGTCGTTGAGATCAACGAGGTCATCGACCGGATCACTCGCTGGTCGAGAGGCCGTAATGACATCGTCGGTCTGCTCTTGGTGGGATCTTGCGCCCGCAATGCCGTGCGACCGGACTCCGACATCGACATCGTCCTGCTCACCACGGACGAGTCTCGATATCTGCTTGAGGATGCCTGGGCCGTGGAATTGGGGCTGGGTGAAGTGATCCGCACCCAGTCGTGGGGACCGATCACAGAACGACGCTGTTCCACGGCCTCCGGCCTGGAAGTCGAGCTGGGAATCGGCTCCCCGGCCTGGGCGAAGACAGATCCTGTTGATTCGGGGACGCATCGGGTCGTCACCGACGGCGCCCGGGTGTTGCACGACCCGGCAGGCATCCTCGGTGATCTTCTCTCCGCCTGTTACTGAGGTTTCAGAGGGCGGTATGTGAGTGCATCGGTGCTTTGTCGTCACCTGAACGTGTGGCAGGACGGCATCCCGGCCGGTCGGCGGCCGTGGGCGTGCTGGGCTGGTCCCCGTGAGCGAGCGCAAGCCCTACAGGACCGACCTGTCCGACGAGCAGTGGGCGCTGGTCGAGCCGGTGATTACCACATGGAAGGCCGCGCACCCCTCGGTCAGCGGCCATCAGGGCCGGTACGCGATGCGGGAGATCGTCAACGCGCTGCTCTACCAGGGCCGCACCGGCTGCCAGTGGGAGCTGCTCCCGCACGACTTCCCGCCGCCCGGCGCGGTGAAGTACTACTTCTACACCTGGCGTGACGACGGCACCGACCAGACCGTCCACGACCTGCTGCGCTGGCAGGTGCGGGAGAAGGCGCGCCGGAAGGCGGATCCGAGTCTGGTGGTGCTCGACACCCAGAGCGTGCACGTCGCGGCCGGGGTGCCCGCGTCGGCGCACGAGAATGCCGTCGGCGCCGCGCTGCTGGACAAGGTCGTCGCCGACACCGACACCGTTCAGAAGGCCCTGGTCGACCAGGGCTTCAAGAATGCCGTCGTCGCGCACGGCCAGCAGGTGGGCATCGAGGTGGAGATCGTGGAGCGTAATCCGGTACAGACCGGGTTCGTTCCGATCCCCAAACGGTGGATCGTGGAGCGCGCCTACGGGATCTTGATGCTGCACCGCAGGCTGGTGCGCGACTACGAGCACCAGCCCCGCACCTCCGAGTCGCGGGTGTACTGGGCGATGACCGCGGTGATACTGCGCCGGCTGACCGGGGCGACCGCACCGGCCTGGCGCACCGCATGACCGGCGGGGAGCTGACGCTCGGAGCGGTGCTGGCCAGGCTGGAGGAACGGGAGCGGAAGCTCGCCGCGCAGGCCGAGGCGGTCAAGGAGTGGATCGCGGAACTCTCCGCGCAGCTGCAGGAGCTTCACCAAACCGCCGAGGAGGTCCGGATCACCCGCAAGACGCTGCTGGAACTACCCGAGCCGGCCCCGGCCGCACCGCCGTCCCCGAAGCTGCCGGACCATCCGGCCTACCAGCAGATCATGGCGGTGTTCGCCGCGGCCGACACCCCGCTGCGGGCCCGGCAGGTGTGCGAGGCGATGGACCTGGAGATCGCGCCCAACACCATCAACAACACCCGCCTGAAGCTCAAGCGGCTCGCCGAGCGCGGAATCCTGGTCGAGACCGAGCAGGGCTTGTTCACCCAGGCGGGCTTGGACGCGTGGCGCGAGGTCGTCGACGCGCGCGGCGTCGAACCCATCGTGCAGGTGCACCAGGGCGGCTCAGGAACGGGCTGACAGAGCTCGCCGCCTTCCCGCGCAGTAGCTCGAAGCCGCCGGTCGTTGACCAGCTCGGCCTCCCGGGGCGATTCGGACAGGAAGAACTGCGGCCGCTGCACCCCGGCATCCCCGCACCGGCCACCGGCTCCGCCCCTGCCAGGCAAGTGATCGTCTTGTTCCGCTCCCTCGGCGCCAGCAGCGGCCTATGACCAACCCGGCCTGCCGTCAACCCACGCCACCGCCGAATTCAACGAACTACCGGTAACTACCTGGGCTCGGGCACGGGCACCGGCCGGTCGTTGCTCCGGGGGTGCCGTTGGGGGATGCGCAGTAGGGCGAGGTTTGCTCCACTGCGCATCAACGACCAAGATGCTACTGAGTTGACAAACGCCGTTTCACCGGGTGCCGGTCAGGCGATTCTGACCAACTGCCACTGCTGGTTGGTGGCGCCGTTGGTGATCCACTGGTCGATGGCTGCTCCGTTGGTGGTGGAGTTCCCCGACACCTCGAGCAGGTAGCCGTTCGAGCGGGACTCGATGGTGTAGTTGCCGTTGTCGGACGGGGCGATCACCCATTGCTGGTTGGCGCCGCCGTTGGACGTCCACAGCTCCAGTTGGGTGCCGGGCCAGGTGGTGACGTTGGGGATGTCCAGCGCCTTGCCGCTGCCGACCCCGGTGATGGTGTAGTACCCGGCGCTGTTCAGGGTCAGCTTCCACTGCTGGTTGGTAGCGCCGTTGGCGGGCCACTGGTCGATCAGGGTGCCGTCGCTGGTCCCGGCCCCTACTGCGTCGAGGAGTTCACCGCTGCGCACACTGACGATCTTGTAGGTGCCGGTGAGGTCGGGCACGGTGCCCGGGGTGATGGACAGGTTGGAGTACTGGACGGGGTGGTAGCCGGCGGTGCCGAGGCCGATCTGGCCGCCTTGGTAAGTGCTGTCGGTGACCGTGGCGACCGTGGTGCTGTCGATCTTGGCGGTGATCGTGCTGCCCTGGAAGGACAGGGCCAGGTTGTGCCAGGTTTTCGTGCCGGGTGCGGCCCCGGTACCGCTGGCCAGGGTGGTCCAGGTCCAGGAGGTGTCCGTCTTCAGCAGCGACCAGGCACCGGTGTCCGACAGCCGCAAGTGGTAGGCGTTCAGCCCGTTGTTGTTCTTGGCCTGGGTGCCGACGCGTCCCAGGACCTCGGCGGCGCTGCCGCTGTTCTCCAGCAGCACGTCGGAGCTGACCGTGTAGTTGCTCCAGCCCGCATCACCCATGGTGGTGTACGGCTGGTTGCCTGACTCATCGGTCCAGCGGATCGGCTGGACGGGCGCCATCTGGCGCAGGCACGCGCCGCTGCGGCCACCGCTGCAGGGTGCCGCCTGGAAGGCTCCGTTCATGGAGGAGAAGTACTTCGCCTCCTGGCCCGTGCTGTAGCCGGCGAACGAGTCGGAGTACGGCAGCGCCAGCCGGGTGCGCTGCGGAGGCGTGGTGGTGCCCGCGCCCTGACCGGTGGTGGTGGTCACCGTGTAGATGTGGCCGGGGGCGAGGGCGAGGGTGTAGGTGCCGCCGCCGGCGGTCAGGTCGGCGTTCTGCACCATGTGCGGGGTGGCCTTGCCGGGCTGCGACAGGTCGGTGGACCACACGTGCAGGGTGCCGCTGGGCAGGCCGCCGGTGACGTTGAGGGTGACGGTCTGGGAGGCCGTGGCGTCCATCGTCTCGAAGACGGTGCTCCAGGCGCTCTTGTCAGGAGCGGCGTAGCTGACGTAGCTGCCGTTGGAGCGCGAGCCGCCGAGGTAGCCGGTGGCGGTGTCCAGGTACTTCCAGCCCGGCGAGGTGAACTGAGTCGTCTGGGCGATAGCCCAGGTGGTGCGGCCCACGCTGTAGTTGCCGGACCAGGGCTGGTTGGCGGTGATCAGGCCATCGTCGTGGAAGGCGAGGTTCTGGTACAGGGACGCGACAATGGGCCAGTTGATGTAGGCGGTCAGCTTGGCGTCGATGTAGCCGCGGTTGATGGCACGGGCGACCGGGGCCGCGCCGGTCTCGGCGTCCTCCGAGCCGTTCTCACTGGCCCAGATCGGCTTGCCGAGCGATTGGGCATCGGAAGTGGAGGAACAACTCGTCATCGCCGACAGGTAGCTGCACGGGTAGTGGGAACCGGCGATGTCCACAGCCTTGTACAGGTTGCTGTCGTTCTTCATGCCGGCGGCTACGGACCAGCCGAAGTTGTCGCCGCCGACCAGCTTGGTCGAGGTGTAGCCGTTCGAGTTCAGGGCGGACTTCAGGCTCTCGTACCAGGAGGCGTTGTAGTTCCTCTCGTTCCATCCGCCGAGGTAGTCGATGGTCAGACCGTGCTGCTTGGCGCAGCCGAGCCAGGACATCAGGTAGTCGATCATGTCCTGGGAGTAGAAGCTGCCGCCGCCGATCCAGCCGGGGGCGCCCCAGGACAGGCCGTAGAACTTGATGCCCGGGTTGCGAGCCTTGGCCTGCTCCATCAGCCACCACTCGTAGCCCGCGTTGCAGTCGACGGTGCCTTTGGTGTGCTCGATGCTCGCCTCGGCTCCGTCGGTGGAGTTGGTGTCGCCACCGATCTCCACCTTGAGGATCTGCAGGTCTGCCCCGTAACCGGGCTTGAACAGGTGGTCGAGGATTTCATTGCGCCGGGTTGTCGGGTAGTCGTACAGCAGGCGGGTGTTACCGCCTCCGCCGCTGATCGCCCCGATGCCGTCGAAGGTGCGTCCGCCGCTGGTGCCGTCCACGGTGACCGCGGTGTTGGTGGCGGCGTACGCGGGGGACGGAACTCGCCCGCTGAGCAGGGCGAGGGCGAGGAGCAGAGCGGCCACGGCCGCTATCCGTCTGATGTGTCTGTCGGGCAGACGCAGAACGGTCCGCATGGTGTCCTCCTGTGGTGGGTGTGCGGGTGTGCCTCGGTGGCGCACCGCAGGAACATGCCAGGCCGTGGTTCATACGGCCTGGCACGACGGTGGTGAGGCGTGGCACAGGCGGGCTCACGGATCAGCGGTGCTGCCGCGGGCTGGAAGATGGGCGTTTCGCGCGTCGAGGCCAAGGAGCACCGGACGGCGCGTGGGCGGTCAGGCGGTGCGCTGCTGGAACTGCTGGTTGGTGCCGGTGCCGCAGGTCCACTGGATGAGGCGGGTGCCGTTGGCGGTGGACGCGTCCTTCACGTCCAGGCACTTGCCGCTGTGCCGGGCGACGAGGTGGAAGTAGCCGTTGCCCTGGTCCTGGAGCAGCCACTGCTGATTGGTGCCGCCGCCGCAGTGGTACTGGTTCACGTAGGCGCCGTCCGCGGTCGAGGCGCCCGAGACGTCCAGGCACTTGCCGCTGTGCTCGGCGACAACCTGGACGTAGCCGCCGCCGGCGTCGGTGAGCCGCCACTGCTGGTTGAGGCCGCCGCCGCAGTCCCACTGGAGGATGACCGCGCTGTCGGCGGCGGAGTTGTCCGAGACGTCGAGGCATCTGCCGCTGTGCCGGGCGAGGAAGTGGTAGTAGGGGCCGCCGCCCACGCCGGTGACGGTTGCGGCGGCCGTGTCGATGGCGAGCTGGGGGTACCACGGCAGGTCCATGGTCGTGTTGGTGGGAAAGGTGAGGGGCAGCCAGACGTACTGGGAGTCACTGACCGTGCCGCCCATGGAGTTGCCCCAGCGGTCGCCCATATACAGGTACGAGGTGCCCGTGGAGCCCTGGAGGGAGAGGACGAAGGCGGTCTGGGAGCCGTAGGCCGTGTCGTTGCCGACGTCCGCCATGGCCGTCCACGGGCCGGCGAGGCTGGTGGCGGTGGCGTACCTCTGCTGGTTGGGCTTCCAGCCGCTGTTGGCGGAGGTGAGCATGAAGTAGACGCTGCCCCGCTTGAACAGTGCCGGAGCCTCGCGGAAGGTGCCGGGCCAAGGGTTGGCGACCAGGCTGTCGACGCCGGTGTAGTCGGAGGTCAGCTTGAAGATGTCAAGGTCGGCGTTCTGGTTGGCGGAGGAGACCAGGTAGGCGGTGCCGTCGCCGTCCTTGTACAGGGTCATGTCGCGCGAGGTGATGCCCAGCGGCCGGAAGCTGCCCAGATAGGTGTAGGTGCCGTCGACCGTGTCCGAGACGGCTACGGCGACCCGGGCCTGGGTGTAGTCGGTGGCCAGCTCCTTGTGCATCCACATGACGTACTTGCCGGTGGCGCTGTTGTAGATGACCTTCGGCCGCTCGATGTTGGCGGAAGCGAGCTCGGCGGCGCTGCCCTGCGTGAGGACGTTGTTACGGAACTCCCATGTCTTCATGTCGGTTGAGCGGTAGACCGAGACGTACTTGAACGAGTTGTCGGGGTTTCGGTTCTCGCCGAACCAGTAGTAGTAGGAACCGACCTTGATGACGCCACCGCCGTGGGCGTGGACCACGGCTCCGGTGGTGTCGGTGAACTGGGTCGCGTTGGTCACCGTGGCGGGGGCGGCCTGTGCGGGTGCACCGGCGGGCAGGAGCGCGAGCACGCCCATGAGCACGGCCGAAATGATCAAGCGGGCACGACGGAGCATCAGGGTTCCTCGTGGAAAGCCGGCGGGAGCGGGCCGGCATTGGGTGCGGCTCTTCGCAGGTGGGCGGCAACCCCCCCGAAGATCTTGGAAACTGTCGGAAGTTGTTCGTTTCTGCTGGAGCACCGTAGGGCGCGACAGGGGCTCCGTCAACGCTTCCTGCCGTTTTGATCATGAGTCCATGACTCCGACGCGTGGTCAGATTCATCCCATGTCAACTCCGCTGCCGACAGGGTCAGTCGGGCATTCATGGCGACTTTGCAAGAAAATGTGCACGACGCTAGACACCAGCAACACCGATGGCCGTTAATTCATCCAATGTCTCCGGGTTGGAGTAGGACGGGGGCAGGGACACTCACAGACCCGGAACCATCGGTCGAGCCGCACTTCCGTCTGACACAGAGTCGCCGACTCCGGGGAAAACGTTTCAACGTCGAACAGGAGAAACCACGGTGCCGGAATCCATCTCACGCAGATCGGTTCTCGCCGGCATGGCGGCCACAACGGTGGCCGCAGCGGTCGGCTCCATCGCGGTGGGGACACCGGCGTACGCCGCGACGGCCGCCACCCCGCTGCCGCTTCCGCCCTTGCGCATCCCGAAGACCGACATGGGCGTCGAGCAGCAGCCCGATTCCAAGATCCAGTGGCTGCAGGACGCCAAGTTGGGCATGTTCATCCACTGGGGCGTCTACTCGGGCCCGGCCAAGGGCGAGTGGTGGATGCACAATGCTCCGATCACGCCGAGCGACTACCGGAAGTACGTCACCGACGCCACGAGTGAGCAGTTCACCGCGGACGCCTACGACCCGGCGGCCTGGGCCCAGTTGGCCAAGGACTTCGGAGCCAAGTACGTGACACTGACGACACGTCACCACGACGGCTTCGCGCTGTGGCCGCTGAACCACCCCAACGCCTGGTCCTCCGGGCAGGCGCCGTTCAACCGGGACTTCGTCAAGGACTACGTCGCGGCAGTGCGGGCGGCCGGCCTCAAGGTCGGCCTGTACTACTCGCCGATCGACTGGCGCTACCCCGGCTACTACGACGTCACCGGCACCAACTGCGCCCCCAACCCCTGGAACTACACCACCGACCCCGCGCACAAGGAGAACGCGCGGATCATGAAGACCGAGGTGTACGAGTCCGTCAAGGAACTCGTCACCCAGTACGGCAAGATCGACGACCTGTGGTGGGACGGCGGGTGGGTCGCCGAAAAGGGCACCGACGCCGACGGCGCGTTCTTCTGGGAGCCGGGTCAGTTCCGCGACTCCGCCAACCAGTGGCCGGTGGACGCCGTCTACGGCGAGACCGACGCCGACGGCAAGCCGCTGGGCCTGATGGGCATGGTACGCAAGCACCAGCCCGACATCGTCGCCACCGCACGCTCCGGCTGGATGGGCGACTACGCCAGCGACGAGGGCGGCTCGGTACCGAGTGGAGCGATCCGCACCGGCAAGCTCGTCGAGAAGGTGTTCACCGTCGACGGCACCTGGGGCTACAACTCGAGTGCCACCGTGATGAGTTACGGAACCACGATGAACATCCTGGTCAACTGCTGGGTGCGGAACATGACCGCGATGGTCAACGTCGGCCCGGACCGGCACGGCACGGTCTCCGCCGCCCAGGCGAACCTGCTGCGGCAGATCGGTACCTTCATGACCGCCTGCGGCCAGTCCATCTACGGCACCCGCGGCGGCCCCTGGAACCCCGTCGACGGCCAGTACGGCTTCACCTACAAGGACAACACCTTCTACATCCACCTGCTGCCCGGCTACAGCGGCACCTCCTTCACCACACCGCCGGTCGGGGACGCCCAGGTCACGCGCGTGTTCGACGTACGCTCCGGCAACAACCTCTCCTTCACGGTCGGCGCCGACGGCCGGGTCGCCATCAGCGGCATCGACCGCACCACCCACCCCCAGGACAGCGTCGTCGGCGTCACCCTCGACCGCAGCGTGCAGCCCGCCGACATCGCCGCCGGCAAGACCGCCACCGCCGACAGCGAGGAGACCACCCAGGGCAACACCGCCGGGAAGGCGGTCGACGGGGCCACCAACACCCGCTGGTGCGCGAACGACGGCAGCACCGGCCACTGGCTCAGGGTCGACCTCGGCTCGACCCGCTCCCTGACCGGCACCCGCATCGCCTGGGAGAAGGACAGCACCAACTACCGCTACAGGATCGAGGGTTCCACCGACAACAGCACCTGGACCCTCCTCGCCGACCGTACCGCCACCACCAGCACCAGCCAGGTGCAGGTGGCCGTGTTCCAGGCCCAGGCACGGTACGTCCGCGTCACCGTCACCGGGCTGCCGTCCGGCGTGTACGCGTCCATCCGCAACCTGGAGGTCTACGACCGGCCCTTCGGCGTCGCGGACCTGGGCAGCTACAAGCTGGTCAACCGCAAGAGCGGCAAGGTGATGGACGTCGCAGGCGCCTCCACCACCGACGGCGGCTCCGTCATCCAGTGGCCCTGGACCGGCGGCACCAACCAGCAGTGGAACCTCGTGCCGAACACCGACGGCTCCTACCGGCTGGTCAACGGCCGCAGCGGCAAGGTCCTGGAGAGCCCCGGCGGTTCCGCCCAGGGCGCGAGCCTGGACCAGTGGACCGACAACGGCGCCGACAACCAGTGGTGGAAGCTCCTTCCGTCCACCACCAGCGGCTACTACCGGCTCGTCAACGTCCGCAACGGATGGTGCGCCGACGTCAAGGACGCCTCCACCACCGACGGCGCCGCCGTCATCCAGTGGCCCACGACCGGCGGCACCAACCAGGACTGGCAGCTCGTCGCCCTCTGAGCCACGGCACTCGGGGCCGGGCCGCACGGCGGTCCGGCCCTTCCCCGCAGTGCCACGTCCTCCAGCCCCTGAAACGCGTTGGAGTCAGCGCCATGGGACTCTACGACCAACCGCTCGACCGCAGACGGTTCCTGACCGCTGCGGCACCACCGCCGCCGCCGTCGCACTGCCCGGATTCTCCGCCGGCAACGCGGCCGCCGCCGTTACCTCCCCTCCGACCACCTGGCGCGGATGGTCGCTACGGCCCGGACCGGCACCATCACCTGCCAATTGGCGGCGACCGACACTGCCGACCCCGCCGGTCACGCCGACGAGGTCTTTGCCTTCACCCGGAGGTGTATCCAGCGCGCCAAACAGGGCCAGCAGGGGAGGACGCCGGATGCGGTCGTGGAGGCAGGCCAAGGATTGTCCCGCTATGTACATGAGGTGGCAGGGGCAGGCGTGGGAGCAACAGCCATACTCGACGTGCGACGATGACGGATGTTCATGACCTGCTGCCAGACCCACGGGATCTGTTGGCGTGGGCCGACTGGGGTGCGCGGCCTTCCATGTGGTAATCACCGGCTCGACCAGCGCCCACTGCTCGTCGGACAGGTCGGTCCTGTAGAGCTTGCGCTCGCTCAAGGGGACCAGCCCAGCACGCCCACGGCCGCCGACCGGCCAGGATGCCGTCCTGCCACACGTTCAGGTGACGACAAAGCACCGATGCACTCACATACTGCCTTCTGAGAATGCCGAATTCTGCGTCCACCCGGGATCAGCTTTCGCTTCGTTCCTGCAACCGTCGATCGCCTTGCCGGGTGACTGAAAGGGTGGACAGACAAAAGCCTGTCAAGCGCGGCCCCCGCCTATGAGCCAAACTTCAACCAGAAAACCCGGTGACAGCCGACCCGCCGAACACGGAACCGGTGAACTGCGTGACCACTGCCATTAGATCGCGTCCTGTGCATTGACCAGCCATACCTCGCCGCGCACACTGTTGCGAGCTCAAATGTGAGCGCTAACAAGTCCGCGGGAGGCCTTGTGCGTCGGCATTCCTGTAAATCTTATAGAGTATTTCTTTCAGCCCTTTCCGTGGCGCTGGCCGCCGTCCTGCTGCCCGGTCTGTCGCAGAACGAGGCGAAGGCGGCAACGGGTGCCTCGGTCCTCAACGAGGATGCCATCCTGGCCGCGCAGGGTCTGGCCGATCCGCAGTGGTACAAGGACAACATCCCGTTCCTGGACACCCCGGACGCGAACATCAACGGCGTTTACTACTACCGGTGGGGCAGCTACAAGCGGGCTCTGCGCTACACCACGCCGGGCACCGGGTACATATCCACCGAGTACGACCAGCCTGTCTGGTACTCGGGCAAGGCCTCGTACAGCGGACTGCCGGACGCGGCCGGGTACCACATCCTCGACGGCCGCTGGCTGCGCAACCCGACGTACATGGACGACTACCTGAACTACTGGCTGCGCGGGTCGGGCGAGGCGTCGGCGCGGAGCTACAGCGAGTGGATCACCAGTGCCGCGTACCAGCGGTATCTGGCCACCGGTGACGCGACGCACCTCAAGGCGGACCTGCCGCAGCTCATCGCGCTGTACAACAAGTGGAACTCCAACTTCACCCAGAACATCACGGTCAACGGGACCCAGACGAGCGACAGCCTGTACTGGCAGACACCGGACCGCGACGCCACCGAGTTCACCGAGACGTCGATGCGCAGCACCAACTGGGGCTCGGGCGGCGCCGGCTTCCGGCCGACCATCAACAGCTACATGTACGCGGCGGCCCAGGCGATCAGCAAGATCGCGACGATGACAGGGGACGGGGCGACCGCGAGCACGTTCGCCGCGAAGGCGAGCGCGCTCAAGGCCGGGGTGCAGGATGCCCTGTGGGATCCGCAGCGGCATTTCTTCATGCACGTGTACAACGACAACTCCACCAACAGCGGCCTCGTGGGGACCCGCACGACATGGCGGGAGGCGATGGGGTACGCACCGTGGGCGTTCGGACTCCCGGACGCGCAGTACTCCTCGGCCTGGCAGTACGTGAACGACTCGCAGCGCTTCGGGGCGCCCTTCGGGCCGACCACGCTGGAGCGGGTGCACGACTTCGAGGCCGAGCAGGCCGCCATCGTGCACGCGAACGTGCACAGCAGCTCGAGCGCCTCCAACGGACAGTACGTCGGGCAGATCGACTACTCCGACAGTTCCGCCACGTTCACCGTGAACGCCCCCGGCGCCGGCACCTACCCGGTGACCGTGTACTACGCCAACGCCACCGGCGCCACCTCCACCCATTACCTGACCGCCAACGGGGCCGCCACACCGATCACGGTGAGCTACGCGCCCACCAGCGCGTGGGGCTCGTTCTCCAAGGCGCAGGCCGTGACGGTCCAGGTGCCGATGAAGGCCGGCGCGAACACGCTGAAGTTCGCCAAGGGGACCGGGTTCGCCGAACTCGACAAGATCACCGCGAATCCCTACTTCGACTACCAGGCGTTCCCCGCCACCCAGAACCACGACGACACCAACTGCTGCCACTGGGACGGGCCGAGCTGGCCGTACGACACCTCCGCGATCCTCACCGGAATGGCGAACCTGCTGCAGGACTACCCGGCCCAGAACTACGTCACCAAGCAGTCTTACGACACGATGCTGAGCCGGTTCGCCACGCTGCAGCACAAGAACGGCAAGCCGTACGTCGCGGAGGCGGCCGACGGCGACACCGGTGACTGGGTCTACGACGCGTCGGACTTCAGTGAGAACTACAACCACTCCAGCTTCAACGACCTGGTGCTCACCGGCCTGCTGGGCATCAAGCCCCAGGCGAACGACACGCTGGTCCTCAAGCCGCTGGTCCCGGACAACTGGAACTACTTCGCGCTCCAGAACCTGCCGTACCACGGCCACACGCTGACGATCCTGTGGGACAAGGACGGCACGCACTACAACCAGGGCTCCGGCCTGCAGGTCTTCCAGGACGGCACGCGGATCTACCAGTCGGCCGGTCTCGGCAACGCCACGATCCCGGTGGCGGCCCCGGTGCTCCCGGCGACGACGACCCGTCTGGAGAACGTGGCCGCCAACGCCTGGACCGCCGACCAGGAGTGGTTCAAGGCCTGGGACAACCGCACCTACACGGCGACCTACCCCAAGGCGTTCGCGTCGTACACCAGCACCACCTCCAACGGCAATCGCTGCCGCAGCGCCAACAACCCCCGCTGCGTACAGGCCTACGACTCGCCGCTGAAGGCGATCGACGGGTACATCGGGTACGACCGGATGCCCGACGACCGGTGGACCAACATGGGATCCACGAACAGCACCGACTACCTCGGCGTGGACTTCGGCTACACCCGACCGGTCAACGAACTGAAGATCTACACGTACGACGACGGGCAGAACGTACGCGCGCCGCAGAGCTTCGACGTGCAGTACCTGTCGGGCAGCACGTGGACGTCGGTACCGAGCCAGACCAAGGCTCCCGCCACGCCTGCGGCCAACGGGCCCAACGAGGTCACCTTCCCGGCCGTCAACGCCTCGCAGCTGCGGGTGGTCTTTACCCCCCAGGCGGGCAAGTCGGTGGGCGTCACGGAGCTGGAGTCCTGGTACCCGCAGAAGACCGTGCAGATCGTCAACAAGAACAGCGGTCTGAACCTGAGCGTCAAGGGCGCAGCGACCACCGCCGGCGCCACGGTCGACCAGGAGACGGCCGACAGCAGCCTCAACCAGCAGTGGCAGCTGGAGCCGGCCGAGAACGGCTACTACAAGATCATGAACCGGAACAGCGGACTCGTCCTGGGCATCTCCGGCGCCTCCACGACCGCGGGCGCCACCGCCCTGCAGTGGGGTGACAACTTGACCCCGGACCACCTGTGGAGCGTCGTCGACGCCGGCGGCGGCTACAGCAAACTGATCAACAAGAACAGCGGCCTGCTCCTGGGAATCCAGAGCGCGTCCACGGCGCCTGGAGCCACCGCTCTCCAGTGGAGCGACAACGGCACCGCGGACCACCTCTGGAAACTGGTGACGGTCGGGTGACGGTCGGTCAAGCGGGCAACAGCCCGTCACAAGCGGGCTGACAGGTCCGGGATCAGCGGCGCGCGGGGCCCGCGCGGGGGCGGCCCCCCGCGGGGGGGGGGGGGGGGGCGGCGCGGGGGGGTGGGCGACGAGCACGCCCCAGATCGCGGTGGGG